>JAVWJF010000123.1:0-7409 GCA_036639195.1 Longicatena sp. | reverse complement strand
CGATTGCCTTAATCAATCCAATCGTTCCAATACTGATTAAATCTTCTGTCTGTTCCTTTTTGAAATCATATTTCTTTACGATATGCGCAACCAAACGAAGGTTGTGTTCAATCAATTTGTTTCTAGCTTCTTCATCGTTCTTAGACAATAATTCAATAAATTTTTCTTCGTCTTGTTTATCGAGTGGTTGTGCAAAGGAATTACTACGAATGTATCCTACATAACACAACGCATTAGAGAGTACTTCGAATATGGTTGTAAACATGTTATCACCTATTGTACTATATGAAATTTTAAAGAAAGTTAGAAGTAAAGAAAAAGACTATTTCTCTGTCTTATAGATATCCTTTATAATACACAGGAAATGTCATCTTTTCATTGATTTTTTCTAATGCAATTTCAAATCCATCGATATCAAATATCGCAACATCGATATAGGAATAGTATTCCCCTACAGCTCCACCCATAGTTCGTGCAATTGACATTGGATACAACAAATCATGTAGCTCTTTTTCCAATTGTTGACGAACAAGTGCTTCTTTTTCATCATCGTATAATACTTCGTAATATAAGAAGCCATATTCCCCACCTAAATTTACAAAGTCCTTACATGTATCGTATTGTTTATTTAACAATTCTTCTTGTAATTGTGGATTGGTAGTGATGATAAGTTTACGATCATTACGTAACGTTTCACTCACTGGTTTTTCATCCAATTTATAGGCAAGATATATAGACAAAGGATCATGATATTCCATCCAATCACGTTCTACAATGATATCACAGATATCTTCATATAAGTTTGGAAGTAAACATACATCTTCTTCATCACTTTCTTCATCTAGAATTTCCACATGAGAAATACGTGCTTCGAATTCTAATTCTCCTAGATATAGTTCTAGCATATAGGCTGTTATAGAACTCTTCTTATCATCTTCTAATTCTTTTAATCCTTCACAATATACTTTTAGTAGAAGTGTCTTTGATGTATCATCGATTGTATAATACACTTTGAAGTCTGCCCCAGTATATTGTTTTCCTTGAATTTCCAATACAGAGTTCAAAGCTTTTTCACTTAAAGGTTGACGAAAGGCATTGATAATCCAGTCTTCACTTAGTTGTTTGGGCGCATCTTTCTTTAGAAGAGCTGCCGCTAGTTGTGAAGTTTTATTACCTGCTGTATCAAATGTCATTTCATAAAAACCAGTTTCACTCATTTCAATTTCCATTTTACAAGCACTTATGGTTTTCAAGTGTTCATTAAAATCTAACAACATACGTTGTACTTCTTGTGCATTACTTTCTTTTAAAGCTGTTTCTAAATCGTTTTGGTTTTGTGTAAAATACTTCCAAAAGTTTTGTACTCTATGTTTTAAATTCATTTGGATTCCTTTTCCCTTCTGTTCAATAAATTGTATTGTATAACATCATCGTTTTCATGAGAAATTGTACTCATCAACATAAAACCATATCGTTCATATAGCTTTAAGTTTTCTTTATGATGGGTTTCCATCGTGATATCACAATGACGCAAGCTTGCTTCTTCAACAATTTGCTCTAGCATTGTACCCGCAAGCCCTTGTCCGCGCTTTTCTTCACGTGTTGACAATAAGTCTAAGTGTAAGTAATCTTCCCTTACGAAGTCTTTAATCCATCGCGAGGTAAACATATCCCAACAAGAGATTAAATGACGTATCCCACTCCAAGAAAAGAGTCGAATAATAACAATTAACATCTTTAAGTTCAATGAAACTACGCGTAAGCAATATCGTTTGTTTTCTAATGCAGAATCAAATACCACCATAACACAATCTTGTTTCTTATCATTGGCAACAAAATAACAATATGGTCGTATAAGTTGTATGTAATGTTTGAAATATTTATTTAAAAATAATTCACGTTTTTTATCATCTTTAAATAAAGTACAGTATAAATCATCCATGTAGAAATCTTTAGCGAAGGTTTTATAAAGTCGATCTATTTCATGATCGCTCAAATAATATAAATCTGCTAGTGCCATGTTTACACTCCGTTCTTTTCAGTCATGTATTATATCATAGATTCTTCTTCTAGTACAAGTCACTACAACTGCTATCCCAACTAGAAAAGACAATGCTACTTCATTTGGAAGAATAACATTGTCTATTGGGTGTGCTTAATATCTTATGATGGAACTAGACGAGATTTTAATTTCTCTAAGATTTTCTTTTCTAATCTTGATACTTGTACTTGTGAAATATGCAGTTTAATCGCAATATCCTCTTGTTTCATAGCCAAATCATAACGATAATGCAACAACAATTGTTCTCTTTGTTCTAAGCGTGATACTTCATCACGTAAAGAAACCATCATCACAATGTCTTCTTCATTTTGATTGCTTATTTTATCTTCTAAAAGAATTGGAGAACCATCGTTTTCATATATTGTTTCATCCAATGAGTATATGAACTGATTGGCTTCAAATGCTAAGATAACATCACTCACATCCATCTGCAAAGCATTTGCTATCTCTTGATACGTAGGGTCTCGATTAAGTTTTTGCATTAAAACCTCTTTTGTCTTAATCATTTGTAGGTATCCTTCTTTTAAAGATCTAGAAATACGAATACTTCCATCATCTCGAAAGAATCGTTTAATTTCGCCCATAATAATAGGAACTGCATATGTAGAAAATTTCACTTGATAACTAGTGTCAAAATTATTCAATGCTTTCATTAACCCCACGCAACCAATCTGAAATAGATCATCTTGTGTCACCCTTTGTTTTGAAAATCGTTTCACAATAGAATACACAAGTGCGCTATTTTGTTTTACAAACTGGCTCTTTGCCTCTTCATCCCCTGTTTTGATCTTTGTGATCAATTCTTCATTAGTCGCTTGCGTTTCCATTTGGAATTCTTTTCGTGATCTCTACTAATGTCCCGCTCCCCTTTTGTGATGTCACATGAAATTGATCTGCGAATGCTTGCATAATTGTCATTCCCATTCCACTTCTTTCTAAATGTGCTTTGCTTGTGTACATTGGTTCCATCACTTGTTCGATATCCTCAATACCACAACCTTCATCACGTACTTCCATATGTATACATTCTTCATCATAAAACACATGTAGTTTTACCATACCTTCTTCTTTTTCATACCCATGAATCATAGCGTTAACAACTGCTTCCGCTAACATTGTCTTTAACTCCATTACGCAATCCATCGGTAAATTCAATGGCATTAAAAATGCAACAACACTTGTTCTAGCAAACGATTCATTCTCTAATCTACTTAAAAATTCCAATTTCATCTCGTTCATAATTTAACCCCATTCCTCTCATGTTTCATAATCTGAAACACACCAGACATCTGAAACAATACCTGATTGCTCTTTGATAGATTACATAAAACAAGTTCACTGTTCATCTTCAGTAGTTGTTTATAACGTGCTAAAACAAATCCAATACCTGTACTATCGATAAACGTAACTTCTTCAAAATCCATCATTACTTTTTCTGGCTTATATTTCTCAATTAAATCAATGCATATTTGTTTGAGATTACATACGCTCAGGTTATCGAAATCTCCATAAAAATAAAAATATAAGATTCCATTAGAATATTGATGTTTCATAATTTATCCCTCCGACACCCATAGTATCACGTTTAAAAAAAGCTTTGTGGATATTCGACAAAGCTTGTCATCACTCGACAAAAAAAGAAAAAAAGGGCTTTCTTCACCCTTCTTTAAGAGACGATATGTTCCTGCGGTTCCTCTTGTGTCAACCTTCCTTCATCATATCCTGCAGATACATCAGAAATGTGTGCAACTTTCAACAATGAGTAAAGAAATAACAGGATAAAGAATGTTCCTAAAACTATTAAAATGATGAATAGAATTGCCATCACAGATACCTTCTTTCTTTTCTAGTCTGTAATGCTCACTCTTATTTTATTCCTAAGTTCTAAAATTGCCTACGCAAATACATCTTTAAATGTTTTCATAAAAATATCCATATAATCTAGTGGCTCAATCGTTTTATGAACTCCAATGGGAACTTCCATATAATACCCATCGCTCATTTCCACCCGTACATACCCAATCTTTTTATCTTTTACATATGGCAACGAACGTTTTGTAATTACAATTTTCTTATTCTTTTCCTTTGGTTCTTTTCCCTTTTCAAACACATAGGAAACATCTTCCAACGCAACAATGTTTGCTTTTCCTGGTTTTCCATTTTCAAAAGTAATTTCATCTAACTTAGATCCTTTTTTATACAATAAACCTTGTGCATATTGAGAGAACCCATAATCCAACATTTGTTTTGCTATCGCATTACGCTCTTTACTACTCGGTGCCCCCATAACCACTGCAATAAGACGTAAGTCTTGTCGCTTCGCACTCACTGTAATACAAGAAAGAGCTTCACTGGTAAACCCCGTCTTTAATCCATCTACACCTTCATATTGTTTTAGTAATTTATTCGTATTCACTAGCCAGAATTTATTATCACTGTTTTCTCGAATATAAGCATCATACGTAGAAGTTATGGCTAACATTTCATCTCCACCTTCTTTGATTAGTGCTTGAGCAAGTACCCCCATATCTTTCGCACAAGTGTAGTGATCTGGATCATGAAGACCCGTAGCATTTACAAAATGCGTATTGATAAGACCCAATTCTTCTGCTTTAGCATTCATCATTTTCACAAAGTTATCATTGGTTCCACCAATCTTTTCTGCCATTGCTACCATGGCATCATTGGCAGAAGCAATACAAATCGATTTCACCATATCTTTTACACTCATGGTCTCATGGACCTCAAGGAATACTTGCGAGCCACCCATACTCGCTGCATATTCACTCGTTGTCACATCATCTTTCCAACTAATTTTTTGATGATTTAAAGCTTCATAGATAAGTAATAATCCCATCATCTTTGTCATACTTGCAGGATAAAGTTTCTCCTTTTCATTCTTCGCAAAGATCACTTTACCTGTCGTATTCTCGATTAAATACGCTGCCTTAGCACTCCCAGCTAAATCAACACCAGTAATTTTTACACTCTCCGCTTGAATAGGAAGTAAGCATACAGAAAACAACATACACATAGCAACTAAGACTTTTATTATTTTTTTCATTCGCATCTACCTCAATATAGCGTATGATACATTCGACATGTTATGACATAAAATTCAGAAAAACTATTCTCATCATACTATTATTGGATATATATTTTTTTATGGTATAATGTTTTTATAAAGACCTATATAGGGGAAAAGGAGAATGTTATGAAGGCTTTACTAAAACTAGCAGTTTGTTCATTATTAGTAGGATGTTGTATGGGGCCAGTTTCACTTTACGCTCAAGATGATGAAATGGACAGTGGAAATGTTCTATTGAATGAAGAAATTTTCTCAGGAATGGAAGATGAACCTGTAGTGGAATCTGGAGAAATCGTTAAAGTATACGCAGATGAAAACACTTATATGGAACTTGATGCAGCTTATGTAGATAGTTCTACTATTCTTGATGCAAATATTAATATATCCAAAAATGGTGCAGGTGTTATCCCTGGTATTACTTACTATAAAACAGTTACAGTAACAAAATCTATCGCAAGTTTTTCTTCTACAATTGTATATAGTGAGTACATCAATCAAGCACAAGCATGGTACAAAGGTACATTGGATTTACAATCCATGGTAAGAAAAGGTAATGTATATGTTGCTACCTATTCTGGATTCTTACTGCGCCAAAATTAAGAACGACAAATTCTTTTATATTTATAAGTAAAACTGCTCCTAGCTAAGACATAGGGGCAGTTTTATCGTTCATTTACTATAATTTTTAATCTATAATATTTTCTGTATCAATAGATCTCGCATACACTCTAGTTCTATCATACTTTGTTGTAAATATGTTACTTCATTTCCTTGCCTTCTTAATTCATCTACTCTTTCTACTGTATCTTTACTATGTTTGCCAGTTAACATATAAAGTGAAAGTACAAAAATACGATGACCTTTTAGCTTTACCTCAAAAGGTACTTTCACTTCTCTTGAAAAATACAAATTTGGAAATTGTGGCGCAAGCCTTTTTAATTTGTTACAAAAATCTCCATCTTTACTAGAATGATAACAAACAAGGATTTGATCATACGTTGCATATGTGGAAGAAATGCACTCGCATAATTCTTCTATTGCTTCATCACTTGCGAACATTGGTTCTTCTATAAACACATTCGAATACGTTTCCCATTTCTGAATTAGATCAAAATAGACTCCCTTTTGAAATAACATCGGTTGTAAGATAATTGTTTTGTGAAATTGATGAAAATATGGTAAGAATACACCAAGTTCAAATACTTTATAGTTACTTGCATTGATTGTTTTACAAACCGCTTGTGATATATAAGCACTACATATCAATTCTTTTGAATGTTTTTGTTGAACTAAGGTTTCAAAGGTTTTGATTGTTTCTAACACGTGTTCATCCTTTACCCCATGGTAACAAAGAATACGAATACAATCATGATTTAATATTTCTTTTATTTGTAATAATATATCGTATGATACAGTAAGCAATAGGCGACAAAATTTCTGTCGTGTGCATGCATCTAGAGTATTAGGTAAAGCTTTACGAATACTACTTAACAATCGCAAGCGTTCTCCTTGTGTTTCTTGAAGAAATGCACCTGCTTCATCTACTAAATTAGACGTCATGGCTGGATACTTACCTTTTGTGGAAACAGCAATTTGAAAATCATCAAAATCTTTGCTTACCATTGGTCGCATGTTCGATGCATCCTCTTGATGCACTCCCATGCATAAACAATGCATCTTCTTCGCATCCGCAAAGACTTGTTCATTAAATGCTTTATCACTTGTACAAGCAATACAAAACAAGTACTGAGATAACATTGCCTTGTGATAAGGTTCATGTACTATCGTAATAGATAGTTCTCGAAATTCATCTTTTATTTCTTTCGATAAAATGAATACATTCGCGCCTTCTTCAAGACATTGTTTTGTCTTACGAAGAGCAACATTACCTCCACCAAGAATCAAAACAGAAGCATTCGCTATATCAATCTCTACATGAAAAGACATGTTCTTTTACCTGTTTTAAAGCGTGTTTCATTGCGTTAAGTGTTGTATCTATATCATCTTGTGTATGGGCAGTGGATAAAAACATTGCTTCATATGGTGAAGGGGCAATGAGGATACCTTGTTGTAATAAGGATTGAAAAAAAATGGTATATGCTTTCGTATGACATGAGGAAACATCTTGGTAGTTATAAGGTAATTCATCTCTAAAGAAAAGAGAACATAAGCTACCAACTTGATGCACCACACATGGAAGTTGATATTCTTCTATCATACGTTGAAGTTGTTCTTTCATGTACTTCCCTTTTTCTTCTA
>JAVWJF010000122.1:0-7415 GCA_036639195.1 Longicatena sp. | reverse complement strand
CAAATTCAGTTGTTTTGAGATGTTAAAAAATACAATTAAAGCAAAAGAAAAGATAGCTAATTCGCTCAGCTATCTAATCTAATTTTACGAATTATTTAGTTGACCCAGTTGGGATTGAAGGTGTTTTAGAAACTTCAATTTTACCATCTTTCATTTCTTTGATAGCTGTTTCTAATTGAGTCAAGATTTCTTTTGATAAGTTAGGATTTTCTGCAGGAATTCCTACGCCATCATTCTTGATATCAAATGTTACAGTACTTCCACCTTTATAAGTTTTATCAACAACAGACTGAGCTGCATTGTATGTAGCTGTATCTACTTTTTTAAGTGCTGAAGTTAAGATAACTGATTTTTTATCTTTACCATAAACACCATCTGTATATTGGTCACGGTCTACACCGATAACCCAAACTTTTTCACCTTTTTCAGCACGAGCGATACCAGCTTTAATAACTCCACCACCAGTACCACCAGCAGCATGATAAATAACGCTTACGCCAGCAGCATATTGTTTTTCAGCTAATGTTTGTCCTGTATCTGGTTTGTCGAATGCTCCAGCATAGTCGATTGTAACTTTCATGTTAGGATCAACTGCTTTTGCTCCTTGTTCAAATCCAGCTTGGAATGCTTGAATCAATTCACTTTCCGTACCACCAATGAATCCAACATTGTCAGACCCTTGAGATTTTGCTTGTAATGCAGCTGCCATACCTGCTAAGTAAGAACCTTGTTCAGCAGCAAATACACCACTTTCAACATTATCTTTTGCTACAACTGTATCGATAACAAAGAATTTTGTATCTGGATAATTGTCAGCAACTTTTGTCATTGCATTATCAAATAAATAACCTGCCGCAACTACTAAATCGAACTTATCTTCTGCCAATTGGCTCAAGTTTGGTTCATAATCAGATTCACTCTTAGATTGTAAGTATTTAATACAACTTTCATCTAAATTATTATCTTTTGCATATTTTTTGATACCTTCCCAAGACCCCTGATTGAATGATTTGTCATCAACACCACCTGTATCTGTTACGAAACCGATACGAATAGAACATGTTGAATCATCTTTCTTGCTGTCACCACTACTACCGCAACCCGCAAGTGTAGTTGTTGCTAATGCAGCAACTAAAGCAAATTTACTGAATTTGTTCATAATTTCCTCCATCTTGACCTTTCCTAATGGTCCTATAGAAATTTTACATTTTTTATGTGTATTTGTCAATAATTAAAGCCCTTACATCATGAAAAGGTCATAGTTATATCACAACATTTGTAGTATTACCTAGTATTTTGCAAATATTCACAAAACGAGCAATATATTCTTCACTCACATTTACATTCCCCAATGCTTCAAGACCTTCTGTTCTTACACCATATTTGCGATAACGTATAAGTTTATATCGAACATTATCATGAATAAGTGAACTTACATAGCGTACCGTCTTTTCATTTTGTTCATCTTGATTAGGCAAAATTACAGTTCTTACCTCTTCCAGTTTTCCTTTTTCTAACAAGAACGATAAGTTTTTTAATACTGTTTGATTATCACAGCCACACAACATTTCATGAAAGACAGAATCAGATGCTTTCACATCGAGCATAACTCCATCACATACGTCTAATAGTTCTGGATAGGACTCGAAATCATGGTATCCATTACTATCAATCAAACAAGTTAAACCCATAGCTTTTACTTTTGTGAACAATTCCAACAAGAATGGAGCATGATTCATACACTCTCCCCCACTTACTGTAATCCCTCTTAAAAAAGCTTTCTTTTTTTGAATGATTTCTACAATTTCATCAACACTCATGTTCTTTATTTTAGGCGAAGCCAAATGTGTACATGTTTGAATACACTGATCACAATTCACACAAATTGATGCATCCCAAACCACCTTTTGTTCTTCCATTTTTAGCGCATGTACAGGACAAGTTGTAATGCAATCACCACAATGTTGACACATATGTATCGTTTCAGGATTGTGGCAATATAAACAAGAAAATGGACAACTTTGAAAAAAGATGGCACAGCGATTTCCTGGACCATCTACATTTGAAAACGGAATGATTTTATTTACGGGAGCTCTCATCATATATTCTGCGATCCAATGCATTCGCAGTATTTCTAGCACCTTGTCCAAATACAGTAACATTATTTAAACTAGCTTCCTTGTGATCTAGTTTTTCGATTTCGCTCTTTTTCACTAAGTATCCCGTAACACGAACAACATCATTGTCTGCATTATACCCTGTAAAGTATCGCATACCTTGTTCAAAAGCACCCTTGATAATATCAAGTAATGCATCTTGCGTATTGTTCCATGTATCATCGAATTTGAAGATATCCCCGATACCAGATACAAAGTATTTATGAAAATTACATTCCACTTCAATATGATCACTTAAATCAGGCTCGATACCAATTGGAATACGTGCTCCTGGTGAATTTTCACGTCCATCAGAATCAATTCCTACTTGTGCATGTAATACGTATTGATTATTGCAACCTTCACAATACATACCATGGTGATTTTTCACCAATGATTCTACTACATTCATCACTTCAATACCGAATGCAGTTGCCTCTTCACTTTTTCCATATCCAAGACTAGGATCTTTTATTCCAAGCAAGTAATTACAACATTCCGCTAACCCAACAACACCAAACATTCCTGTAAAGTTTTCTTGTTTTACAAACCCTTCTTTTGCAAGGAAGTTTGATTTGAAGAAATTGCTTTCTTCTACGATATAACGTATACGTGCATCCATATTTCTCAACATAAGATTTACATAATATGGTAAAACGTTGTTTAAGAAATCTTCTTTTCCTTTCGATTTTGTCGCTACATTGAACAAGCGGATACGAGGTAATGTGTAACCTCCACCTCCAACTTTCAACGCATTATAACAACTTGCAATTCCATATTCACCAATGCCATCTCCACGATACATTACATCATTGGCAAAACTTGGTTTTGATGTTGCTAGCATACAATCCACACATGCTTTCGCAAAATCATCACTTGTACGATTTGGATCATAAAGTAATGTAATATTAGGGATTGCCAATTGCATCTCCTTCGTTAGTTCTAAAATGATTCTAGAAACACGATTATCTACAGGTCCAATATTCGCATGAACAAAGGAATCTGTTAATGTTTTATCGATATGTAACAAGAACAAACGCAATGCTTTCTTTGTTGTTTCTTCATCTACATCGAATGGTTCTAATAGTTCAGAAAAATTACCCAACCATACAGGGAAAGACGTAATACTAGGAACATGCTTATACATAATCAACAGATTATTGCATGCTTCCCATATGTCAGTAGCAGGTTGTAGTCCTAAGAATGAACATCCTTTTTCCATCAAAATACGATAATCAGGTAAAATATAACGTGGTCGATAAGGAGCTCTTCCTTCATTCAAATCGCAAAGAACTTCTTCATCTAATGCCTTTATGAAATCTGGTTCTAAATATAATGAATCATCATCACTTTCTGCCAAACGAGCCAATGCCAGCACTTCTTGCTGGTAGGTTAGTGTAGGATCGCTAATAATGTCTTTTACTCTACTCATAATACTCCTCCTCATTCTTTATATAAACTTCTCTAGGTTTACTTCCTCTAGCTGGACCTATGATTCCATTTTCTTCCATGGTATCAATCAGTCTTGCAGCACGTGCATACCCAATACTAAACTTACGTTGAATGAGGGATGTACTTGCTTTTCTAGTAGAAATGATAAACTCTTTTACTTCATCATACAATGGGTCTCCAGCTTGCTCACTACTACTTGCAATTCCAACGCCTCCATCCAACATTTCTAGTCGTAAGAAAGCATCTTCATATTTTGGTTTTGCTTGTTTGGATACATAATCACAGATATCTTGTACTTCCCCATCACTCACGAATACACCTTGTACACGAGTCGCATGAGTTTCACCAATTGGTGTATATAACATATCTCCATACCCTAGTAGTTTTTCCGCACCCATTTGATCCAATATTGTTCTTGAATCCACCGCACTACTTACCGCAAATGCAATACGTGATGGAATGTTTGCTTTGATTACTCCAGTAATGACATCAACACTTGGTCGTTGTGTAGCAACAATCAAGTGAATTCCAGCAGCACGTGCTAACTGTGTAATCCTTTGAATACTTGCTTCGACTTCTTTCGCCGCCACTAACATCAAATCTGCTAACTCATCAATAATTACAACAATCCAAGGAAGTTTCTGTAACCCATCCTCTGGATGATTTTCAATATATGTATTATATCCTGCTATATTACGTACACCTGCCATAGAAAATAATTCATAACGATTATCCATCATGGTAACAATTACTTTCAATGCACGATTGGCTTCTTCTCCATCCGTAATAACTGGACCAATCAAATGTGGAATTTCTTTAAAAGGTGTAAACTCCACCTTTTTAGGATCCACTAACAACATTTTTACTTCATCTGGTTTTGCACGCATTAAGATACTTGTAATAATAGAATTCACACATACAGACTTTCCACTACCAGTTGCTCCCGCAATCAATAAGTGAGGCATCTTGTTCAATTCTCCATACACGCTATTTCCCATCAAGTCTTTCCCTAATGCAAACAACAACTTACTATCATCATACTTCTCAGGAATACTTTTCATCAATTCCTTCATAGTTACATTGGTTTTTTCTACGTTTGGAATTTCAATTCCAACCGCTGACTTTCCAGGAATAGGTGCTTCGATACGAATATCTTTTGCGGCCAAAGCCATCTTAATATCATATTGAAGATTACTAATTTTATTTACACGCACACCTAAATCTGGTTTCACTTCAAACTTTGTAACTGCAGGTCCAATATGTGTCGCAATCAACGATGCTTTTACACCAAATTGATCCAAAATTTCAATCAAACGTCTTCCACAATCATTTGCCGCATTGATGTTACTTACAGAACGATTCTT
Source organism: Longicatena sp. (assembly GCA_036639195.1). Taxonomy (GTDB): domain Bacteria; phylum Bacillota_I; class Bacilli_A; order Erysipelotrichales; family Erysipelotrichaceae; genus JAVWJF01. Next base: position 2,443 of record JAVWJF010000122.1, on the reverse strand, counting down.
CTTACCTATATCATTCAATAAGGTTTGACGTGGTAAACGATACTTCGAATAATCTTCTATGTAAGAAGACACAAAGGTATCTTTACGACCAATTGTTTCTTCTATGATACGTGTATTTTCATCAGCTTTTATAGATTGTGAATTACTTGTTGGTGGTGTTTTAAATCCAATTTCCAAATCATCATCAACAATTACATCTTCATCTTTTTTAAGTTTGTCTATGTTTTCATATTGTGTTGTTCTAGCATCACTTGTAATATCAAAATCATCATCGATATCCAAGAAAGACACTTGCCCAGGTTTCACTCGTTGATCTAAATCAATACGTTGAAACATCGTTTCTTGTTCTTGTTTTAATTTTTCTTCTTCAGCAGCATTTCGTTGTGCTTGTTTTACTTCTTTTTTCTCCGCGCGTTTAACGCTTCGCTTTGCGCTATTTTCCTTCATCAAAGCAAGCGGACGTTTCAAAGAGGCAAACCCTTTCTTAACATACTCAAATGCTTTTCCATTCAACATCAAAATAGCACCTAACAAAACCAAAACACCAACAATAATCCATGTCCCCATATAATCAAATAAGAACGTACAAATGGATACTAAGAAGGCTCCAATGAACCCTCCCCTCGCGGCCACTTCACTCTTGAAAATCAAAACTGAATCGCTTAAATACTTCGAAAAGATATCCATTCCTTTTAAGGTTTGATCCTTTGGAATTGACATCGCAATTAACCAACCTAACATAATCACTATAATACCGATGATATATTTAATTGGTATATCACGAATTGATTTCTTCATCATCAACAATATACAAAATACAATTACAACACCATAAATGACACCATATAAATTTCCAAAAATATATTGGATGAAACTTGTCGTTAGTTCTCCAATAAATCCTATTTTCAAACCGCCTATGATACATAGAGCAATCAAGACGAGAGAGTATATATATACCAACACTTCATTTTCTAATGCTTGTTTTTGTTTTTGCGATTTCCTCTTCTTTGCTTTCGCCATGACTTCCTCCACTCCTCAATACAGTATTACAGATTTATTTCTAAAATCACAGGAAGAACCATAGGGCGTTTCCCTGTCTCTTTCACTAAATACTTCGTAATCTTATCTCTTGCTTCTGCACGCACCGTTAAATTATCATAACGATGTTCTTTCACTGCATTCGCAATGCAAGTTTCCATGATATTTCCAACTTCTTTAATAATATAGTCCGCATCTTTCAAATAGATTAGACCTCTAGTTTGAACGTCTGGTCCATTGATTACTTCTTTGTTTTTGAAATTTACCCCAACACCAATCACCATAACACCATCTGTTGATAAAACCTCACGGTCCTTTAACACAACACCTGTAACATCCCAATTTTCTTTTCCATCAATCAAAGTATCTTCTAGTTCTAATCGTTCTGCAACAGACTTTAAAATACGATCTTTAAACAAGGCAACCTGTCCATTATCTAATATCAAGATTCGATCTGCAGACAATCCCATCTTCATTGCCAAATTCGCATTGGTAAACAAATGACGGTATTCTCCTTTGATAGGAATGTAATATCTTGGTCTAAATAAATATAACATCATTTTAAGATCTTCACTACTTGGGTGCATAGATAATACTGTTTTAGAATCTAATGTAAAAATCTTGCCACCTTCACGGTAAATATCATTTTCCATATTGTTCGCTTCTAATTCGGTACCTGAAACAATCGGTGAAGCAACAATAATGGCATCACTTGTACGGAAAGATACATATTTATCTTCATGATTTGCTATATTAGACATCGTACGGAACAAATTCTTTCCATCCCCACTAATCAATACCACAACATCTTCCATATCATCTTTAAATGTCTTCTCAGTAAGTTCCATTTCTCTAGGAACGTTATAGTACTTCACCAATTCTAATTGTCTTAACAATTCACGCATTCCCTTATCATGGAAAAATATTTTACGATTGTATTTCTTCGCTAATTCGATAATTTCAATGATACGGAACAAACTTTGTGCATAACAAGAAATTAGAATTCTTGTTGGACTGCTTTCAAAGATTGGTTCTACTAAATTGGTAATGCGATGATTAGGAGCTGTATGTCCACTTCTATCTGCTGATTGAGATTCACTCAATAAACATAGAACTCCTTTTTTACCGATTTCACTCAATTCATTAATATCACATAAGTATTCATCTTGTAACATATCGTAATCGATAATAAATTCACCTGTATATACGATATATCCTTGATCTGTTGCAAGTGCTAATCCAAAGTTATCTGGAAAAGCATGTGTCATAGGGAAAGTTCTAACTTTTACTCCATTGATTACTTGCTTGCTCGTTCTTTTCATACGATGAATTTTCGCATTCTTGATGCCTTCTTTTTTCAACATATCATGAACGATATTCGCTGTTAAATTTCCTGTGTAAATTG
>JAVWJF010000121.1:0-7421 GCA_036639195.1 Longicatena sp. | reverse complement strand
CCATTGCTAATACATCAGCATCTCTAGCTTCTGTTTCTAACTCAACTAAAACACCTATTTTTCCGCCACCGTGTATGTATCCTGCAACTTGACCATCAGTAGATATCTTAGCGAATCTTCTTACGTCTAATTTCTCACCTATAGTAGCTATTCTGTTGTTTAATACTTCAGATAAAGCAACTCCTTCTTTGTGAGTTTCAGCTAATAGTTCAACTATTTCTTCTTTTTCAGTAGCTAAAGCCATTTCAGCAGCATCTTTAACGAAAGTTTTGAAATCTTCGTTTTTAGCAACGAAATCAGTTTCTGAGTTTACTTCAAATACAACACCGACGTTTCCATCAGTAGCCACGCGAGACAATCCTTCTGCAGCAATTCTATCGCTTTTTTTAGCAGCTTTCGCAATACCTTTTTCACGAAGCCAGTCGATTGACTTTTGCATATCTCCATCACATTCAGTCAATGCTTTTTTACAATCCATCATACCTGCGCCAGTTGTTTCGCGCAGTTCTTTTACTTGTTGTGCTGTAATCATGTATATATCCTCCTATTTCTTATTCTGCTGATTCTACTGCAGGAGTTGCTACAGGTGCAGCAGTTTCTTCATTTGTTTTTACTTCAGCAGCAGGTCTAACGTTTTCACGTTTTTGGTAAGGAGCTCTAGGACCGTTTCCACGAACTGGACGGTTTCCCATAGGACGACGGTTACGACGTTCTTCATTTCTCTGACGACGACGTCTTTCGTTTTCAGCGATTTGTTCTTCAACGTTAACGATAACATCTGCCATTGTAACATCTGTTTCATTTTCATCGATATTGTGAGCAACGCTTAATAATCCACCTTTTGCTTCAACGATAGCATCTGCCATCAATGTTGTGATCAATTTTACTGAACGAATAGCATCATCGTTAGATGCGATTGGGAAATCTACAGTTTCTGGATCACAGTTAGTATCTACCATTGCAAATACAGGAATACCTAATTTCTTAGCTTCTGCAACTGCATTGTGTTCTTCTTTTGGATCGATTACGAAGATTGCATTAGGCAATTTCTTCATTTCTTTGATACCACCAAGGAAGTTTTCAAGACGAGCTTTTTGTTTCTTAACTTGTGCAATTTCTTTCTTAGGGTATAAATCTAAAGTTCCGTTTGCTTCCATTTCTTCAATTTCAACCAAACGTTTTACACGTTTTTGAATTGTACGATAGTTTGTTAACAATCCACCTAACCATCTCTGGTTAACGAAGAATGAACCTGAACGTAGTGCTTCTTCCACTACAACAGCTTGCGCTTGTTTTTTCGTACCAACGAACAATACTTTACCACCTTTTTCTGCGATATCTTTCATTGCAGCATAAGCAGTATCGATTTGTTCCATAGATTTTTCAAGATTGATGATATATACACCATTTCTTGAAGCGTAGATATTTGGTTTCATTTTAGGATTCCATCTACGTGTTTGATGTCCAAAGTGCACACCAGATTCCAATAATTTTCTCATTGTAACTACTGACATTTTAAAGTCCTCACTTTCCGTTACGCCTCCATCATTTCTAACAACAGCAACTTATCATCGACGCTTTCAACGCATCTAAAGCACGGGCTGATGAATCCATGATGTGTGTAGTATGCGCGCATTGAATCGCGCACCGTAAAATATTATAACACAAAACTATACAATTACAACCGCTTTTCTTAAAAAACCAAATATAAAACACACCCTTAAGCTTTATTCATGAGCTCTTGGGTGTGCAGTTGTATACGCTTGTTTCAAACGTTCTTGTGTAACGTGTACATAAATCTGTGTAGTTGATAAGGAGGAGTGTCCAAGAAGTTCTTGTACTACTCGTAAATCTGCTCCATTATCTAACAGATGTGTCGCAAAACTATGACGAAACATATGTGGATGAATATGCACATGCAAATTACATTCTTGTGCTGCTTTATCCATAAGGTATTGTACTCCCCTTGTGGTGAGTTGTGTTCCTCTAGTGTTCACAAACACATAGCTATGGGATTCTTGTTTCACCCAAACACCACGCACATGGTCAATGTACTGTAATACCAAATTCCCTGCTGTGTGATAAAAAGGTACAAGTCTTTGTTTATCCCCTTTTCCCACAACACGAAGAATTTGATCATGAAAATCAATATCTTGAAGTTGTAAATTCACAACTTCACTCACACGTAAGCCACAGGCATACATAAGTTCAAACAAAGCACGATTGCGCAACCCTTCCATTTCATCCAAGGAAAAGGAACTTAGAAATAAATCCATTTCATCATAGAATAAAAATTCTGGAATACGTTTTGATTGTTTTGGTGTTTTAAAATATAAGAACGGATTATTTCTAACACCCACATATTCATTAAGATATCGATAAAACGAACGAAGAGAAGATAACTTTCGAGCGATTGTAGAATTTTTTAATTCTTTCACCATACCCGTACGTGAACGAAGTTCACTTATGAAATTCATCACAACTGTACGATCAACAGAATCAAAATCATCAATCCCCTCTTCCTTTATAAAATCTATGAACTCTTGTATATCACGTTGGTACGCATCTTTTGTATGTGCACTACCACTGTTAATTTGTGATATATAATTCAAAAAGCGAGTTAATAGTTCTTCCATAGTTAACTGAATTGAGCTGCGTATTCATCAATCACTTCTAAGGCTTGTTTCGCATACGCTTCTTTTCGATCTTTCTTTTTCACATTTACCGCAAGCTTCATAATCCCAAAGTTTGCGTTCATCGGTTGAAAGTATTTTGCACTTGCATGTGTAATATAATGTGCTTGAGAACCCATTACACAAGTATTCGGCAATACCACACATTCTTTCCCCTGTAGGTAGTTTGCCATATTCAAACCTGCAAGTAAACCAGAGGCAGCACTTTCCACATATCCCTCTACTCCACAAAGTTGTCCTGCAAAGAACAAATCATCACGTGTACTATGTTGGTAGGTTGGACGTAATACTTTTGGTGCACATAAATAAGAATTACGATGCATCACACCATAGCGAACAATGGATACTTGTTCAAGTCCTGGAATCATAGAAAGAATACGTTTTTGTTCTCCCCATTTCAAATGCGTTTGAAACCCTACTATATTGTAAAGGGTCGCAACCGCGTTATCTTGACGCAACTGTACAACTGCATATGGCATAGTACCATCTTCTTTTTCCAACCCAACAGGTTTCATAGGACCAAACAACAAGGTCTTCTCTCCACGTCGTGCCATTTCTTCAAATGGCATACACCCTTCAAAGTAAGTTTCTTCAAAATCGTGTAAATCTGCAGTTTCCGCATGGATTAGCGCATCATAAAAAGCATCAAACTCTTCTTTGTTCATCGGACAGTTAATATATGCCGCATCTCCTTTATCATAACGAGATTTTATATAAGCCTTCGAAAAATCAATGCTTTCTTTTTCAACAATTGGCGCAGCAGCATCAAAGAAATGAAAATAATCCTCATGTGTATACTCGCGAATCGCTTTCGATAACGCATCACTTGTTAAAGGTCCACTCGCAATGATACATGGTCCTTCAGGAATATAATCTACTTCTTCATAAACAACTTCCACAAGAGGATGGTTCTTTAATGTATCCGTAATCATTTTTGAGAAATTTTCTCGATCCACAGCAAGCGCACTCCCCGCAGGAACACGTGTTTCATCTGCACAGTGCATAATCAAAGAATCTAAATGACGCATTTCCTCTTTCAAGATACCCACGGCATTCAATAAGGAATCGCTACGTAAAGAATTGGAACATACAAGTTCTCCAAATAAATCGCTTGTATGTGCAGGTGAAGAAACCACTGGTCGCATTTCCACTAATTTCACAGAAATGCCACGTTTCACCAATTGCCAACATGCTTCACATCCTGCTAATCCAGCTCCTACAATTGTCACTTGACTCATGATTCATCCTCTTTCTTGCTCTTCTTCACTGTTTTCTTCACTACTTTTTTCGCAGTTTTTTTAGTTGCTTTCTTTGGTTTTGTTTCATCTTTCTCTTTTGCCTTTTTTGGATCTTTCTTTATATAACGGCATTTTGGATAATTGCTACAGCCAGTAAAGACTGTCCCAAAACGAGATTTTCTTTGTACAAGTTCATGCCCACATTCTGGACACATTTCACCAGTAGGAACAGGTTCTTCTTTTGGTTTATTACTTTTGATAGTTTTACATGTAGGATAATTACTACATGCCATAAAGGAACCATAACGTCCTTTTTTCATAACCATCTTATTTCCACAGTTAGGACAAATTTCATCACTCACAGATGGTTCTTCATCCTCACTCTTTGTATAGCGACATTCAGGAAAGTTAATACAAGAGATAAATTTTCCATAGCGTCCCACTCGGTAGACAAGTTCTTTGCCACATTCTGGGCACATATCTCCAGTTTTCTCTAGTTCTTTCTTTTCCATATTTTCATACGCATGTTCCAACAATGGTTCAAATTGCGCATAGAACGTACGTACTTCTTCAATGTTATCACGATTACCTGATGCAATTTCATCCAAATGATGTTCCATATTCGCTGTATAGCTAACGTTGATTATATTAGAGAAGAATTCTTGTAATTTTGTATCCGTTAATTCGCCTTGTTCACTCGGAATAAATACCTTGGTCTTACTTCCTTCAGAACTACGTTCTAAAGATACATACCCTCTTGCTTGTAACGTATCAATAATAATTGCATACGTAGAAGGACGCCCAATTCCCTTTTCTTCCAAATCTTTGATCAAACGTGCTTCACTATAACGCAATGGTGGTTCCGTAAAGTGCTGTTTCCCTTCTAGTTCAACATCTTTTAAAGTTTCTTGTTCTTCTAGAATTGGCAACATTTCATCTTTTACACTTTCATAGTCACCGTATATTTTCAAATACCCATCAAACGTTAAAATAGAACCATTGGCGCTGAATTCACATCCACCACTTACAATCATAGCATTCAAGAAGCTAATGTTCTAGCATAAATTAGCTTATATAGTTTATATTGGTCATTTGTTAAGTATTCTTTGATTGCTTCTGGTGTGTTTTGTACATTGGTAGGACGAATTGCCTCATGCGCATCTTGTGCATTTTCTGAGTTCTTTTGACGCACGCGTCCACGATACTCTTTTCCATATGCAGATTCAATGTAATTTCCACAATCCATAACGAATTGATCACTCAAACGAGTAGAATCGGTACGCATATAGGAAATCAAACCTTCTGGTGATCCACCATGTAGTGCAATCCCTTCATATAGTTTCTGAGCAACTTGCATTGTTTTCTTTGCACCAAACCCTAACTTAGTACTTGCTTCCTGTTGTAGTGTAGAAGTAATAAAAGGCATCTTTGCTTCTTTTTTACGTACTTTCTTTTCAATAGAACGAACAACAAACTCATCACAACGTTCGATGATGGTATCAACATCTTCCTGTGTTTTAAGTTCTACTTTCTTTCCATCCACTTTATTTAAAGAGGCACTGAATGTTTTTCCATCTTTATCCACAAGTGCCGCAAGCGTCCAATACTCTTCACTCTTAAACGCACGAATTTCATTTTCTCTTTCCACAATCAAACGTAACGCAACGGATTGCACACGACCTGCAGATTTTGATTTAATCTTACTTTGTAATAATTTTGATAATTTAAACCCAATGATACGATCAATCATACGTCTCGCTTCTTGGGATTTCACCATTGGCATATCAATTGTTCTAGGCGCATCAAAAGCTTTCGTAACTGCACCTTTCGTAATTTCATTAAAGATAATACGATTTTCATCCGCTACATCCAATTCAAGAATTTGCGCTAAATGCCATGCGATTGCTTCCCCTTCACGGTCAGGGTCACTTGCTAAAAAAACATGGTCACTCTTTTTCGCAAGTGCTTTTAATTCTTTTACAACTGCTCGTTTATCTGTACTTACCTTATATGTAGGTTCAAAATCATGATCCACATCAATTCCAAGCCCACCCTTGCCTGTTGTCGCTAAATCTCTTATATGTCCCTTAGAAGAAACCACATGATAATCGTTTCCTAAGTATTTCTCTATTGTTTTAGATTTGGAAGGTGACTCCACAATTACTAAATTTTTCATTCATTACCTCCTATTTCGAATAAATCACGTATCCTATTATTTGCACATTTTTTTAATTTGTCAAACATTTTATGTTAAATCATGTAAATATCTTCCTCATCTACTAGGATATTAGCACCCTGTGAGATGAGTAGATTACATCCTACTCCATCGATTGTACCAAAATCATGTGGTACACAATAAATTGCTCGATCTAAAGAAATTGCTTCATTTACAGTTAGCATCGTTCCACTTCTTTTCCTAGCTTCTATTACAACGATAGAATCACTCAATGCAGCAATCAGACGATTCCTCCAAGGAAAATGATAGGCATAGGGTTTGGAATTAGGTGGATACTCACTGATGATCAAATGATGCTTTCGCATACATTGATATAGTTGTGCATTTTCTTTAGGATATATCACTTGTAAACCACACCCTATCACACCAATGGTAGACGCATCCAACGCACATTTATGTGCAAGCGCATCAATACCCTTTGCTAATCCAGACACAATCACATACTTTTGTTTTAGGATGTTGGTAACCTGAGTACAGTATTGCATACTTTTTACTTCCGCAATTCTGCTACCAACAATACCACAACTTCTCTTAGTACACAAGCTTAAGTCACCTTCATAAAACAAAATCCAAGGAGCGTATTCCAAATCCAACAATCTTTTGGGATAATCTTCATCTACAATCGTCACATACCTACCATTATATGGCACATTCTCCCATGCCTCTTTGTTTTTCATGGCTCGTTGTATCTTCTTCCAATCCCCATCGTACTTCCACGCATAATACAAAATAGCTTCTCTCATATAAACTACCTCCTACTATACCTATACGAGATAAACTTGAAAAATCCTAAAAAAAAGACAGAAATATTTAATTTCTATCTTTTTTGTACTTATTTCTTAGCTTTTGTAACAGTTGCGATGGTTTCTTCTAAAAAATCTTTTTGTGCATCATCCACTAAGATTTCTCTAGCACTTGTTAACATACTTGCCATATTTTGCAAATCACTAGGCACGATCAATTTCGTTGCTTTTCCATCTGCTATCTTTTCATATGTTTCAAGACCCTTCAAACTTAAATACTCTTTTGTAGGATGTGCATTCTTAATCATTTCAATACCACGAGCTTGTGCTTGATAGATTCTCTCCATCGCTTGCGCTTGCCCTTCTGCTTCCGCAATCATTTTCTCTTTTTGCGCAGTTGCACGTAATACGATTGCCTCTTTTTCACCCTCAGCAGTTAAGATATTACTTCTCTTTTCACCTTCTGCACGTAAAATAGATTCACGACGTTCACGTTCTGCACGCATCTGTT
>JAVWJF010000120.1:0-7444 GCA_036639195.1 Longicatena sp. | reverse complement strand
AGTAGAAGGAGATGCCAACCAAAGAATTACAACACTCATGGAAATGTTAAAAAAAGGTGAGATTGATTTATTAGGAGACACAAAGTATATTGAATCTTTATCAAACGATTATGATTATACAAGTGAGCCTTATGGAAGTGCCTATAATGTAATTGCAGTGAAAGATGATAGTAACCTATTGGATTTAAACGGAATACTGAATAAGAAAAATCTGAAAATCGGAATTATGAAAAATTCCTCAAAACGTGAATCCTATCTAAACCAATACGCCGATTCCAATGGTTTTAGCTATGAAAAAGTTCTCTGTGAAAATGAAGAAGATTTGGTAACAAAGCTTGATAAGAATGAAATAGACGCCTTTTTATATGTAGATTTAAGTTTGCCTGATAATTGTCATTCAATCGCTAGGTTTTCACCTGATCCCTTTTATTTCATTACAACAAAGGGTAATTCTGCATTAATGAACGATTTGAACAAAGCATTAACAACCATCGATCAAGTCAATCCTGCCTTCCCCTCTTCCTTATATAATCGTTACTTCGTAGATACATCAACAACCCTCGTCTTAAATAGCGAAGAACAATCCTTTATCAAAAATCATAAGGAAATTACTGTACTCGTCCGTGATGGAGGCGCTCCAATTCAGTATTATGACGGGAAAACAAAAGGTATCGCAAAAGATATCCTTGATACATTAAGCGAAACTTATGATGTTTCATTTCGTTATGTATATGCCAAGGATTATGATGAATACCAAAAACTAGCACTTAGTGGTGATATTGATATCGTATTAAGTCTTCCTTATAATCTTGAAACTGCAGATGAAATTAACATTATGCTGAGTGACCCATATCTCTCTAGTAATTTGCTTCTTGTTAATCACACGGATGTTGATCCAACAAAGCTGGATTCGCTGAAACAAGCTTCTGTAAAATACTCAACGGAGTTATTTGAAAGCAATAGTCTAGCTATGTCTTATGAGAGCACTGAAGAACTTATGGAGGCTCTTAATCGCCATGAGGTTGACTATGCGTACATTAATAGTTATATGTTTACGTATTATATGAACAAACACGGATACAAACATATTTCTTCTCTTAATGCCCCAGAACATTTAAAGAGCCAATATGTATTTGGAGTCTCCAAATCAGAGAATTTAACACTGTTAACTATTTTAAACAAAACAATACGTGCACAGAGTGCAAACATCGATAGCTATATATACAAGAACGCTTATATGAATACTACATTTGATTTATCGGAATTCATTTTAGATCATATCGTTGCTATTAGCTTTATCTTTATTTCATTAGTAGGCATGATTCTTTATATCATACGCTCTTACTACAAGAAACAATTGAAGATGAAAAAGGCAGTAGAAATAGAATACAAACGTTATCAATTATTATCAGATATATCAAAAGAAATGACATTCTCTTATGATTATATCCATGATTATTTGAAGGTTTCAAATACAGGGATTGGTAAAATATCAGACAACGAATTCATTTATCATTTCGCAAGAGACACCAAGCATGGTCTTATTCAATCAGATATATTATCCATAATTCATACGTATATTATGAAAAAAGAAGATATTATCTGTGAAGTAGAAACGTGTTTACAACAGGGTCATAAAAATTGGTACCAACTATCCTTGAAAGTAATTCGTGATAAAGAAAAAGATAAAGAGTCTACGATATATGCAGTTGGCAAAATTGTTGATATACAAAAAGAAAAACAAGAGAAAGAAGCTCTACGCATCAAGAGTGAAACGGATATCCTTACAGGCATATTGAATCGTGGTGCAGTACAGAAGAAAATCTCTAGTGTGCTCTTACAACAGCGAAGCATCGGTGCACTTATTATGGTTGATCTTGATAATTTCAAACGAGTAAATGATGAATATGGGCATTTGGATGGCGATGAAGTATTAATTGAAACTGCTACCTTATTAAGTACTCTTTATAAAGATCATATCGTTGCTAGGTTGGGTGGAGATGAATTTGTCATTTATATCGAGGATACGAGTGGAGTTGACCTTGAAATTCTATTCAAAGAAACATTGGACAAGTTTGAAAATCTAACATCTATGAAAAATAAAAGTTTCAATATTTCCATCAGCATTGGATGTGTGTATACTACATATAGTAGAGATTACTTAGAACTCCTTAAACACGCGGATGAGAATCTATACGAAGTAAAACGTAATGGAAGAAACAACTATGTTATCACTTAGACTTTATCTATAAAAAAGATCGTACATATCATACGATCTTTTTTAGTCTTCATGTTCAGCTTTTTCAATCACTTTCTTAAGTTTCTTCTCGAATTCAACTCTAGGAAATAACACACTTGTACCACACCCCATACATTTGATACGAATATCTGCCCCCATACGAATTACTTTCCAATATTTCGATTTATGGCAAGGATGCTCTTTTTTCATTTCCACGATATCATTTAAATCATACTCTTTATTTACCATAAGACCTCCAGAAAATCTAAGATTTTCATTTCTCCCTTTTACAATAAGATTCCAATGTATTTTCCATTAACATCGCAATGGTCATCGGACCAACACCCTTTGGTACAGGCGTAATATAAGATGCTTTTTCTTTCACATCTTCAAAATCAACATCTCCGCACATTTTATTATTTTCATCTCTATTGATACCAACATCAATCACTACAGCACCATCTTTGATCCAATTCTTAGTGATCATCTTGGCTTTTCCAATTGCCGCAACTACGATATCTGCTTTTGAAGTCACACTTTCAATATCTTTGGTTCTTGAATGACATATTGTAACCGTTGCATTTTTATTCATTAGAAGCTGTGCAACGGGTTTTCCTACAATGTTACTTCTTCCAATAACTACTGCAGTTTTCCCACTTAAATCATCAAAACCTATGGTTTCTAGAATACGAATGATTCCTTTCGGTGTACAGGAAACAAAGGTATCTTCTTGTAACATAAGTTTCCCTACATTATATGGATGGAAGCCATCTACATCTTTATCAGGACGAATCGCCAACAATACTTCTTCTTCGCGTATTTGACTTGGAAGAGGCAATTGTACCAAAATGCCATCGACTTTTGAATCGCTATTCAAGGATTCAATTAACTCCAATAACGCTTCTTCACTTGTATCTTGTGGAAGTCGTAGAAGTTCATTTTCCATACCTATTTCATAACATGCTTTTTCTTTTCCAGTTACATAAGAAATACTTGCTTGATTGTCTCCTACAAGAATTACTACTAATTTGGGAACTCGTTTCCCTTCTTCTTTTAATCGATCGATTTCTAACTTTAGTTTTGATTTTACATCTTTTGCAATTTCACTACCGTATACTATCTCTGCCATATATATTCCTCCTTTACCATTGTGAGCTATCTATAATGATGGTTACTGGACCATCATTGCATAAGTCTACTTTCATATCTGCACCAAACACACCTGTTTCCACATGTATTCCTTCTTGCATTAATACCGTATTAAAATATTCATATAAAGGCTTTGATATCTCTGGCTTTGCAGCCTTATCAAAACTTGGTCTTCTGCCCTTCTTACAATCCGCAAAAAGCGTAAACTGCGAAATCGATAGAATTGCTCCATCTATGTCTTCTAACCCTTTATTCATCTTTCCCTCTTCGTCTTCGAATACACGAAGTTGCGCACATTTCTTTGCGACCTTGGAAACAATTTCTTCATTATCTTCATGTGTAATTCCTACAAGAGCTAAAAATCCTTGTTGTATTTGTCCATGTATTTTACCATCTATTGTTACAGAGGCATGTGTAACTCTTTGAAGTACAACGCGCATTCTATCACCCTTTCATGTTCTTACATATTTTAACAGACTTCCTCTATATTTAAAAGGAGTTAAGCAAAAGAAAAGTGGCAATAAGCCACAAATTACTCACATTTAACCTTTATGTATTCAAACCTTATTATCTTGTTGCTATAATTCCTTTCTAAGGCATTCCATCATGTGATCAAAATTCTTCTTCGAGATAATTTCTTGAATTGCCTCGACATTTGAAAGTAAACGAGATACTACGCCAAATAGATACTTCAAATCACTTCTACTTTCTTTTTCAGTACAGATTAAAAACACTAATTGCACATCTTGTGTTCCCCAAGGAATAGGTTTTTCTAATATCGCAGTAACAACGAATGTTTCCTCAGAAATCAAGTCATTTGGATGAGGGATTGCTACAAGATTTCCATAAGATGTAAACCCATATGTTTCTCTTTGAATAACAGATTCATATAAATTTGACTCTACCTTTTTATATTTTAATGCCAATGCAGACATTTTCTTCAATACTTCTTCTTTCGAGTCAGCCAAAACATGATGAAGAAATAAAGCTTCCTCAAAATAATGGAGAGATTGTGTCTCTTTTCCATTATATAGAAGTACTTTTTGAATGCTCAGATAATCTTTTTGATCTAGAAAATAATTTATTTTTATGGCATTTGGCACTAATCTCATACCTTCTTCTATTGTGGTAAATACAACATCATACTGTTTTATTTTATTTTCGTCCATTTGATAAAAATTTAATACATCGATTTCCAAGATTAACTCATGAAACCATTTCTTTAATGTATACTTAAGTAACAGAGAGTCACTCGTACGTGAAGAACATATAACTAAAATTCTACGCGATTTAGAGGAAATCGTTTGTTTTTCTAAAGATAAATTATAATGAATCGCTAAATAGCTTAATTCTGTTTCATTTAATACATAGCCAAACTTTTCATTCAAAAACGCTCCAGAAGAAGTCGCAAGCTCATATGCAAAAGTAAACTTCTGCTTAATATCATCCATAAATGTATTTTTAAGTTGTATATCATTAGCAAGGCGAATGTTCAAAGGTAGGAAATGCAACGCTAATGCTATTTGTAACTCAACATCATAAGAAAGGTCAATATTTAATTTCTCTTTAATATAGGATAGCATTTCTGAAATTAGTGTATTTACTTCTTCCGTAATTACATCTCCACTTTCGTAATTTCTCTTTGCTTTTATGTAGATAGCTAGATTCTTAATCTCATCTTCTGTAACACTAAAATTTAACTCACTTGCCAACTCTACATAAATTTCTTTTGCCATTTGTATTTCATGAGAAAATGTTGATAAATGAAAATCTTTTGTATCAAATGCAATAAAATTATTCTTCATCATCCGTTTTATATTGATGTAGATATGCATTAACAAGTTCATCAATGCAACATCGTCGACTTTATACTGCATTTTAATAAAACAATTTGCAGTAACTTCATTTACCTTTTCGAACAGTTTATCATAATCTTTTACCACAAAATTTTGAACAGCCATAATTTCGTTCATAATACATTTTCTTTTAGCTTTCTCATTTCCTTCGATACGCATTCCATAATATGGTTTATGATTAAGGTATAACCCATATTTTTTTAGAATGCTCTTCATATCTTTCATATTTTGATGGATCGTTGATTTAGAAGAAAACAATTCATCAGATAAATCATCTGATTTGATATAGTCATCATGTTCCAATAACCTTTGTAGGATATATATAGTTCTATCATCTTTTGTATCAACAATACCTCTTGTAGGATATATACATTCATCATAGAAAGTTTGAAAGGCAATCGCATCAAACACTTCTAACTGATATCCTACTTTCTGAGATGTAGTTAACAATGCACCATGTGTTCCTAGAATGCATTTAAGTTCTTTCAAACTTTGTTGAATAGTACGCACACTTTTATCGCACGTTCTTGCTAATGATTGACTTGTCACTTGTTTTCCATCCGCTTTAACTAATGCAATCAGTATCATTTTTTGACGATTCGATAACATACCTATACCTCCCTATTATGAATATACAAAGAGCCCAAGAGCTTAGTACTCTTAGGCTTGAACCTCTAGTTAATCATCAACAAAGAAACCCTATGTATATAAAGGACTTCTTTTATTGATAAGTATATTGCTAAGATTACGCCGATTATGAATATGATTGCCCCTAATTTTGGAAACATGATAGCACCATTTTGACATAGCACAGAATACAGCAATATACTCATAAATTTTTTCTTATTTCTTTGACATGTATTAGCATCATTTAGCATTTTTTTTGCTTTAAATGTATTTGAAATATCTTCAAACATATTATATATTAACAACCAATTCAATACTAGAAATAGCATCATCTGTATAATTGCTATCGCAATATGCAACATAGATGGTTCTACGATTTGTACTTTGATAAACTCATAGCCTGTTAATATAAATAGTCCAAATGCGCCAAGTGCTGCAGTACGAGTTTCTTTTGACTCTCCTGTCTTACATAAACCAATCCCTATTAATAAATAACCAAGTAGTCCTAATAGTTGCAATGCATAACTATTAAATACTTTTAATGCTAATAACACAAATCCGACGAATATCATCCTATACTCATTCTTCACTAGAATCTCCACACTTTCTTTATTCAGCTTGCTCTGTCTCTAATAATTCATTTTGTTCCTGTAATTTACTTTTTTCATATGCTTTGAAGAAAGGATAGTAAATAGCCAATCCTATTAAAAATTCTATTATAATCAAAATGATTGTTCTAAAGTCTCCTCCTGTTGCAATCGGAGCACCAATAATAGGTGGAGTAAACCAAGGAAGAACCATTCCAAATTTATCAATGAGACCTAACAAGGTAGCACCATAGTTTATTATACAATTTACCACTGTAGCTAGTAAACATGGAATAATTAGAAATGGATTCAATGCAATTGGAAGACCGAATAAAATGGGTTCCGTAATATTGAACATTAATGCAGGTGCTGCAATTTTAGCTACAGCATTGAATTGTTTCACTGGTGATCTCCACATCAATAATATCAATGGAAAGTAACTTGGTCCAAGGTATTCAAACGTTGTTGTCCAGATGTGAGGCAAATCTGTTCCAGCTGCAAAAGCAGCTTGATTCGATGCCTCCCACATCGTGATAAGTGGAGCATAAAAGGAGTATACAATTAAATCTCCATGTAATCCTGCACACCAGAAAGTTTGCATCAATGATGTTAACCCAGTATATGAGAAAATATTATCTGCTGCACTAATCACTGGTGCAATTAGATTTGATAAGAATAGATTAAAATCAAATCCACAAATGCAACGAATTCCCCAAGTAATAATAATGCATAGAATAAATGGAATAATTGCAGCGAATGATTTTGTAACGGATGATGGAACACCAGCAGGCATGCGTATCATCACTTGTTTTTTCTCGCAGAAACGATATACTCGTATCACGATTAAACTAGATATAATCGCTACAAATAACCCTCCAGCACTAAAATTATTAACCCAAATTGCTCCCCATTCTGGATCGGCATATTCTCCAACTGCCAAAAACAAGAAGCTTGTTATACCTAGAATAGCGGCATTTTTTACATCA
>JAVWJF010000119.1:0-7448 GCA_036639195.1 Longicatena sp. | reverse complement strand
ACTTTATAATACGAAAAAGGAGAACATTTGCGTTTTCCTTTTTAGTCTATTTATTAAATGTTGTTCATTGTCTTATGTTCACCACATAAGGTCTCAAAATCTTTTGTGAATGCTTCCACTGCCGCAGTAACAGCATCCATGCGAATCAACCCATCGATAACATCTGGCGCAATGGTGCAAGCTCCTGCACCATAGGTAGCAAGTTCTAATACTTGTTGAGAGTTCTTAAAGCTCGCTGCCAACAAATCACATTTCAAACCTGACTTTATCAATACATCATGAATATCTTTTGCGACTTTGACACCATCATACCCCATATTATCGATACGATTTACATATGGTGCCACATAATGTGCACCTGCTTTCGCTGCCAGGAACCCTTGCATTTGATTATATATCGCAGTACCTGTAATATTCGCGCCTTCTTTAGATAATATTTTCATAGCCTTCAAGCCCTGTGGTATTACAGGAATTTTAATATATGTATTCTTTCCTAATACTTCTTGAATATGATGTGCTTCTTCTACCATATCCTCTGCTTTACTTGAAATAACTTGTACATGAAGCTGAGCATCATCCCCTATAAACTCACGTATTTCCTTTAGTACATCATAGGGAGGTTTACCTCCTGCTTTTAAAATCGTTGGATTACAAGTTACTCCATCAATTGGGTATATATCATACAAACGTTTAATTTCATTTATATCCGCATGATCGATTAAAATTTTCATATTCTATTTCCTTCCTAACTTATTTACTTATAAGATGCTTCATAGATTGCTTTGCAATCTTCATCGGATAATGCAACACGATCATTCGCAAATAATCTACTCATCGCAGATTTTGCATTTTTCACGAAGGTATCAAATTCTTCGCGTTTAATACCATAATCCGACATTTTCAAATCGTCTACATAACATGCTTTTTGTAATTGATCCAATACCTCTATGAAATCCATAGGATCACTAGCATCACTTTTCCCCATAGCTTGTGCCATTTTAATAAATCGTTCATCACACACATGTTGTTGAATGAAATGGGTAAAGTATGCCTTGCTTATCATAATCAAACCAGCTCCATGTGGCAACTCTTGGTGATATGCGGACAACGCATGCTCTAAAGAATGTTCACTGGTAGTGGATCCCACAACCATAACTATACCCGACAATGTGTTCGCAAAAGCAATATTCTCTCTTGCTTCCATATTCTTTCCTTCATGGACTGCAGCTGGTAAATATTTTGCTACCTTTTCAATTGCGGTAAGTGCATACATATCACTTAATAGATTTGCTTTGTTGGAAATGTATCCTTCCAAACTATGAAACAAAGCATCAAATCCTTGAAATGCAGTAAACTTTGGTGGAACGCTACACATTAGGGAGGGATCAACGATAGATAACACAGGAAAGTTTAATGGGTGGATGAATCCAGCTTTTTCATAGGTTTCTTCGTTGGTAATTACTGCACCCATATCAATTTCAGAGCCTGTTCCTGCAGTCGTAGAAATTGCAATTAGTGGAAGCGGATCATGTTGTAGTGGCATTCCTTTGCCGGTGCCATTCCCTATATAATCCCAAAGATCACCTTCATTTGTTGCCATCGCGCAGATTGCTTTACCTGCATCCATAACGCTTCCTCCACCTAGTGCCACAACAAATTCGCTACGATGTTCTCTTGCGAAGGCTGCACCTTCCATAACGGTTGACTTTAATGGGTTAGCCTGTATTTTATCGAAGATATCATATGTAACTTCTGCTTTATCTAATTCCATCGAAAGACGATCTAGATAACCGTTAACTCTAGTGGATTTCCCATTCGTGATAAGGATTAATGCATGTTTTCCTGGCATCTTCTGTTCATGAAGTTGTGACAAAGTACCCTCACCAAATAACAAATTTGTTGGTATATGCATTTTAAAACTCATGTTTCTACCTCCTATTTACCTTTCTATTATAATACGAAAGCGCAAGGATTACCTTACGCAGTTTCATTAAACGATACGATTTACAGATTCATTATTTAAAAATGCTTGTAAATTGTCTTGTGCACAATTCATAATACGACTTCTTGCTTCTTTCGTAGCCCAAGAAATATGTGGTGTGATAATGCAATTATCACAAGACAATAATGGATTATCAAAAGCCACTGGTTCAGTGTACATTACATCAAGTGCTGCCGCATAAATAACGCCATCACGCAATGCCTGTGCCAAATCTTCTTCATGGATTAATCGACCTCTGGCATTATTGATTAAGATAGCATTTTTCTTCATGAGTGCAAATGTATTCTTATTCATCATTTGTTCATTATCCTTTGTAAGTGGACAATGAAGCGCAACTACATCACTACTTGCGAGTAATTCTTCAAGCGATAATGAAGTGTATCCTGGAACACATTCTGGTTTTACGTACGCATCATAATACACAACGTTCATTCCTAATGCACGAGCAATATTTCCAGTTGCCTGACCAATTCTACCAAAACCAACAATACCCATTGTTTTTCCTGCCAACTCAATTAGTGGGTAATCCCAAAAACACCAGTCCTCACTATTTGACCAACGTTGTTTTTTTACTTCATCATTGTGATGACCAACGCGATTACACACTTCCAACAACATTGCGATTGCATATTGTGAAACGGTATCTGTTCCATACCCTGGCACATTGGTACATGCGATTCCTTTGGCTTTTGCTGCCTCTACATCAACAACATCATACCCCGTCGCAAGAACACCAATGTATCTTAACGCAGGACAAGCTTCCATTACTTCCTTTGTAATTCTAGTCTTATTGATAATGATGCATTGTGCATTTCCTATACGATCAATAACATCTTCATCCTTTGTACGATCATAATAGGTTACTTTCCCAATCTTTTCAAATCCTTCCCAAGTAAGATCTCCTGGGTTTTCGCAATACCCATCTAATATAACGATTTCCATAACAACCTCCTAGTCGTAAATTCCACTCATGATACGAATGATTTCCTCAACATCATCACTCTCGCGCATAAGACGTTGTCTCTTCTCTTCAAACTCAGCTAAATGATTACATTTTTCAATTACATCATCAATATGCTTCGCAGGAAATTTCACTGCACCATTTTCATCCATATGAATAATTTCTCCAGGTGTAACCTGCATTCCAAATACTTCAACACCTGTATTTACAGATTGCACTGCCCATTTTCCATGACCTGCAGTAACTCCACTCAACATATATTGCATTCCTAAAGGACGAATTTCATCCACATCACGAGATGGTCCATCGCTAATAACACCCACCACTCCAACAGAACGTAAAGCTGTCATCATATTTCCACCTAATAAACCATTGCGACATTTCACTTCTTCTGGAAAATCCTGTTTTAACACAAGAACAACGGGTTTATCCATTTCCGCAACTGCACGTAATACATCTGCAAATTTTAAACATTCAAAGTTAGGGTCTGGCATTCCATAGGTACATGTTACTGCATATCCTACGGTTCTGCCAAGCTCTGGATACATAACTTTTGCTTTTTCATCGGTATACCATTGCCCACGCCAAGGGTGATATAATCCTAAACAGTAATCCTTTTCAGGATAGGTTGCCACTACATTGGTAATGGATGGTGTATCAAATTTCTTAAGTTCCTCTAATCGTTCATCTTTTTTCATTTTTTTCTCCTCCTATAGTCCGTTCACAATTTCCAAAGGACGTTGTCCATCTTCTACTAGATAGATATCATCCATAACTTTTAAATCCATATTTCTAAGACAAATTTCATTATATACTCCAACATGTGGTGTAAATACTGCATATTCACATTCCAACAATGGGTGATCATCCAGCATTGGTTCTTCTACCATAACATCAGCACCAAATCCAGCTAAATGACGTTTACGTAGTGCACATGCCAAAGCATTCTCATCAATGAATTTCCCACGCGCTGTGTTGATTAAGATAGCTTCTGGTTTCATGAGTTTTAAGGTTTGTTCATTGATTAAATTATGTGCTTCTTCTGTATAATTTGCATGGATAGATATAAAATCAGATTCTTTTAGAAGTTCTTCCAAAGATACTTTTTCGATATTATAAGAATCTGCTTGTTCCTGTGTTAAGAAAGGATCATAGGCAAGGATGCGATTACGGAAACCAAACTTCATAATCTCTGCAAAGCGACTTCCAATATTTCCATAACCGATAATACCTGTCGTCTTATTGGACATTTGATATCCCATAACACGTTCTCTTCGTATAGACCATTCTTTGTTATGTACCATCCAATTTCCTTGATCAATGCGTTTCGCAACTGTCCCTAATAAACACACAGCTTGTTCCGCAACGGCATCACGTTCGATGATGCCAAGTTCTTTACAAACAAACACATTATGATTTCGTGCTGCCTCTAAATCGATGTGATTATATCCAATTCCATGACGTGTAATCAAGCGTACATCTTTTTGGTGCTCAAAGAATTCTTCTGTAATCGGAGGAGTTGTTCCCAAGATAATGTATTGGTATCCTTGTAGCATATTTGCTAACTCAATACTATCTATGTGTTCATCCACTTTAAAACGATCTACTTTTCCTATTTTCATTTCTAATTCTGTAACATGCTCTGGATAGCGTTTCGCAAAACTGTTTACATTTACAACGGCAATTTTACTCATACTTTTTATTCCTTCCCTTCAAAGTAATCAACTATGTTTTGTGCTGCAATTCTTGACATATTATTTATAGAACCAATAGAAGAAGCTGCGATATGTGGAGTAACAACTACATTTTCACTCTGCATTAACTTTTCATCGATGTTAGGTTCTTGGTAATGTACATCACTACCAAATCCATAAATCTGATTCTTTTCAATCGCTTCATATAAGGCTTCTTGATCAATAAGTTTTGCTCTTGCAGTATTGATTAATACTGCATCATCCTTCATCTTAGCAAAGGTTTCTTTTGTGATAAGTGGTGTAAATTCTGGTAATGCAGGCATATGTAAGGTAATGAAATCTGCTAGTTCGAATATTTCATCAATACTTGCCTTTTGAATTCCATATTCCTCTACAAAAGCATCATCGTAAAATTTATCGAATGCTAATATTTTACAATCAAAGCCATGTACTCTTCGAGCTACACTCTTACCAATAGCACCAAGTCCAAGAATCCCAACCGTACTTTGATACAAATCTTTTCCCATTGGTTTCTTCCATTCACCATTATGAATATATCGATCACAACGTGTAATATTATGACAAACAGATAACATCAAACCAACTGCATGATCCGCAACAGAATTGGTATTTGCATTTGCCGCAATCTTCAACTCTATCCCTTTTTCTTTCAGATATTCACAATCTACTTTATCCAAGCCAACACCATAACGAGATACAATCTTTAATTTATCTGCACAATCAATAACCTTTTGACTAAATACATCTGTGCCTAAAATGACTGCGTCAACTCCTTGGATATATTCCATCATTTCTTCTTCTGTTAATAATCTACCTTTGGGATTGGGAATAATTTCAAACCCTTTATCTTTTAAGATATGAAGCGCTTCATCACTACATGAAGCAAAAGATTTTGATGTTACTAGCACCTTCATATTATTTACCTCCTGTACATGCGGCTAAAAGTTCTTCCCCTTCTTTTTTATAGAAGTCTTTTAAGATACGCAAGTCAGTTCCTAAAGCAAAGTGTTTTACACCCATTGCTAAATAATAATCAGCTTCTTTTGCAGTCTTTATTTCTACACGAACACTTACACCATGTTTGATTGCAGTTTCAATCACTTTCTTTTCTACTTCTTTTACATATGCTTCTTGATTTTTACGATCTACACCACAGTTCATTGAGAAATCTGCTCCTCCAAACTGGATAAAATCTACACCAGGTACGGAACAAATTGCATCAATATTTTCTACAGCCGCGACTTTTTCAATCATAAAACCTTTGACTGTTTTGTTTACATCCGCAGCATATTCCATTTGAGAAGATAAATCTGCATTGCGAATCCAACGACGATTTACAAATCCCATTTTCCCACCTAATTGAGGAGTTGCAGGAGTAATAGAGCGAATAGTTTCTTCTACTTCCTCTGCAGTGGTATGGTCAGTAAATAAAATCCCTTGAAAACCTGCTGCCATAGCCTTTTGAGAAACATACGTGCGATTGTAATAATCAGCTTTGATAATCATTCCAATATTATGCAACTCTGCAGCTCGGCACATATTTTCCATATCGTACTGATCAAAAGGAGCATACTCCCCTAAAAACTCAACATAATCATAAGCGCCAGCACAACCTACCACTTCTTCGATTAGTGGCCAAGTAGCATTCACTCGTGTTGCGATTACAAATTCCTTGTTGTCTAAAGCTTCTCTAATTGTGTTTTTCATTTCATTTATCCTCTTTCTTTCGTATCAAGATTCCAACAAGATGACAGGATATGTGCAACACCATCTTCATTATTGGTGTATTCACTGATCATATCTGCATACTGTTTTACCTGTTCATCTGCATTTTTCATTGCGACTCCAATGCCACAATGTTGAAGCATTTCGATATCATTATAGGAATCTCCTATAACCAAGACTTGATCTAGTGTATCTTGGAAAGATTCTACATACTCTTGGATTCCTACAACCTTAGAGACACGTTCATCCACATACTCATAAATATCAGGTTCACTTTGTATACCACGCACTCCAACAA
The DNA here is from genome assembly GCA_036639195.1 of Longicatena sp. Taxonomy (GTDB): domain Bacteria; phylum Bacillota_I; class Bacilli_A; order Erysipelotrichales; family Erysipelotrichaceae; genus JAVWJF01. The sequence goes on along the minus strand of JAVWJF010000119.1, from coordinate 747 downwards.
TATGAACCTTCTCAATCAGCGTATTGATTTTTTCCCTATTCGCTGGATCAAAGAGCAACATGACTCTTGGAGTTTGTGTATAATCGCTACAATAGTTTGGATGAAATACTACATCGATTTGATTGATCTTTAAAATATTGGATACCCGCTTTGTTACTTTTTGTGCATAGAATAGACCTGGATTATGAAAGCAAACATTCACATCTTCTTCTCCTTCAAAAGCTTTTAGGACCTTTTCTATCACCGTCTTATCCAACATATACTTTCTTTCTAGCTTTTGTTGTGCTGGAATATAAAGATCTACACCGTTATTTGCAACGATAACATCTATGTAATCTAATAAACCCTTTGCCTTAAGAAGTGGTAACAAGGAACTTAACGCACGACCTGTCGCAATACCAAATGGGATATGATACATCGTACGAAATCTTTTGATCGTTTCGATCACTGTAGGAGGGAGTTTTTTATCATCTTGTAATAAAGTTCCATCCAAATCAACGAAGACGTATTTTATTTGCTTAATATCCATTATTTTTTCCCCGCACAACCTATCAATGCTATATAATGCATGATTTTATCTTTAAAACCCTCAGCCAATAATGGATACATATCATATACAGCATTTCCACTTAAATCGCGATTTGTTAAATTCTCAATTGCAGCGCGTTTTAAATCGTTCGACAAGTTAATCTTGTTGATACCTTCTCGTGCACAACGTGCTAAGTTTTCATCTCCTGTACCACTTCC
>JAVWJF010000118.1:0-7499 GCA_036639195.1 Longicatena sp. | reverse complement strand
ATATGTATGTCAAACAATTATTGATATGGTGTACAAATCCATTCAAGAAGTTGTGGATAACGCGGATGGTGTATTAAAACGAGATAAAAAAGCGGTAAAAGCTATCAGTGAAGCACTTATTGAAACCGGTATGGCAATGGGCTTTGTAGGAAATTCTCGTCCAGCTTCTGGCAGTGAACATCATGTATCACACTATTGGGAAATGAAGTTTCTATTCGCTCATAAACCTCCAGTATTTCATGGCGCTAAAGTAGGTTTAGCTACACCTGGTATTCTTGCGTTATGGAAAAAATTAATCCAAGAAGATCTTGATTTTGAAGCATGTAAAAAACGTGTACAAGCATTTGATTATACACGTTGGGAAGAAAAGGTTGCCTCTTGTTTTGAAGGTGCAAGTGAGGGTGTTCTTGCGTTAGAGAAAAAAGCAGGAAAAAATAACAGCGAAGAGGCATGCAAACGTTTGGATGTTATCGCATCTCGTTGGAAGGATATTCAAACACTTATCGAACAAGAACTTCCACAACCAGATAAAGTAGTAAAAATCTTGAAGTCTGTAGAAGCCCCTTATCGTCCTGATCAAGTAGGTATCGATAAGGAAATGGTAAAAGATAGCCTATTATTGGCGAAAGAAGTACGTGTACGTTATGGATTACTACAGTTACTGTGGGATTTAGGACTATTGGAAGAGTATAGTGATTACTTTGTAGATTACTATGAAAGCATATAGGAATTAGGGATATGATGATAGAAAAAGATAAGATTAGAGAAAGAATGAAATCTATAAAAGTATTCGTACTTGATATGGATGGAACGATATATTTAGGGAAAGATTTATTTCCATATACCCATCGCTTCTTAGATATGGTGATGGAAACAAAGAGGAACTATTATTTCTTTACCAATAATTCCTCTCGTGATATAGATGCCTATATAACAAAGTTAGATCATATGGGTATACATATCGAACGTAATCAAATGATGGTATCCACACATGTGATACTTCGTTGGTTAGAAAAACATCATAAAGGAAAACGCGTGTATGTCGTTGGGACACCTGCATTGCGTAAGGAATTTGAAGCACATGGCTGGGTGTTAGATGAGGAACAACCACAGATTGTTATTTTAGGTTTTGATACAACACTAACCTATGAGAAACTTTCAAAAGCCTGTACTTTTATACGTGAAGGTGCCCTGTATTATGGCATCAATCCAGATTTGAACTGCCCTATGGAACACAACACATTTATTCCTGATTGTGGAAGTATGGCAAAACTGATTGAGGCTAGTACTGGAAAGTATCCGGAATTCTTCGGGAAACCAAGTCCAAAAACATTGGAATATATCATCGAAGAAACCGGATATGAGCCAGAACAAATCGCAATTATCGGCGATCGACTTTACACGGATATTGCGGTTGCGAACGGCAGTGAAGTGACTAGTATTCTGGTATTAAGTGGTGAAACACAAGATGATGACATTAAAAAAAGTGAAATAAAACCCGATATAATAATTCAAGATATCGGTGAATTAGCGGATTTGATTTAGGAAATAAAAAAGAGGTTGAACGTATGGGATTTCCATATACAACCTCTTTTACTTAACTCTTAATAATATTTTTATATCCCATATATGTGACAAGGAAATAAGAACCATAGATCGCTATGATAACTCCCGCTGTTGTAAGAGAGGACATCATAATATCTGTTTTACCAAAGCTCATAACCATGACATTGACGACATGTATTCCTACATAACTATGCACAAGGGCTAAGAGTAACGGCAACATAAAGTAAATCGCAATTTGCATTAGAATAGAACGATTCATCATACGTTTATCAGTACCAATTTTTGTAAGTATCATATAACGTTTCTTGTTATCACTTGCTTGTGATAACTGTTGAAGTGCTAAGATAACTGCACTTGCGATCATAAATACAATACCTAAATAAATACCAATATACGTAAACACAACACTTAAACCTTTACTGTTGATGTAGACTTCATCTTTTGTAGGGTAGAAAAAGTCGATCGTTTGTAAAAATTGTTCTTCAGGTAAGGATTCATTTATTTGGTAAAGTGCATTACGTAATTCTTTCGCAAACGCTGCGTCACTTATAGAATCTACGTGGTTTGCGCTCCAATAATAATTTAATACCTGTGTATCTTCGGGGATAAACTCATCCTTTACAACCAATGCTAATGTTTCTGTGTTTACAGAGGTTGTAGTACCAATTGGAATTGCCATATAGTCATCATTGGAAATTTTTAAGTCATGTCCAAATAACTGTATGGTTGGTTTTGCATCAAGTATCGATTCTACTCCATCCGCAAGCATTTCCGAGTTAGAAAATAGATATACTTCGTTATCGGATAGCTTGATGGTATCGTAATCTCTTGCCTTTAACTCTTGATTATAAGAACTTAAAGAGAAGACAGGTATGGATACATCACCCTCTTCATAGATCATACTTTTGTAGTTATCGCTTAAACAATCCATGATTGCTGGATCTTTGAAATTCACATCAGATTTGTATTTCTTTGTTAAGAATTCAGATTTGATTAAACTTTTATCAATAGGTAAGTTCGCTAATAATTCGCCAGTGTTATTTGGCATATTCACAGATTTTTCATTGGTATACTGATTGTATTGAAATGCTGTGTATGTGATATCATAAGGTGTCGAGTTACGTAGTGCTAGATTGATGGTACTATTTAAAGATAAGCCCGTAGATAACGCTCCAATACTTAACAACAACATAATACACACGATACTCATAGAAATGAAGTTTGAGTTGATGTTGGAATTGATCTGACGAAGAATAAAACAGTTCAAGTTTTTAAAGTATACTTTCTTACTTGATTTTATAACGGTTAATAAGAATCCTGCAAGAGATAAGAAGAATAGTACCGTACCAACACTTCCCGCAATGATAATCGGTAATAAATTCATAAATGCGGTAAAAGCATCTTTCATAGAAAAGTAGTAAGCTCCACCTAAACATACCAAGGAGATTATGAATACGATGATGGATACCCATACTTTTTTAATTTTTAATTCATCATTTTTACGATCTGCATGAATCAAATCAATCAATTTATAGCGATTTAATACAAAGGTATTAAAAAGCATCGTAAGTAGGAAGATTCCACCAAATGCCAATAATGTAACTATGGTTGCACTTGGAGAGAACACGAATTGATAGTTCAAGGTTACATCAAATAAACTAGCAGATACTGCAGTAAGTATTTGGGATAATAAGAGTCCTAATAACATCCCAATAACCAAAGATGTTAAACCGATGACAAATGTTTCATATACAAGAATTTTGGATATTTTGCGTTTTGGCATACCCAATAGCGTATAAATACCAAGTTCTTTTTTTCTGCGCTTAATTAAGAAATTATTCGCATATAAAATCAAGAACGCAAGAACAATGGCGACAAATACAGAAAGAATGGTCATTAACATCGTTAACATTTCAATAATTTCTAATTGGGTTTGACTCATTTCCATAACTGCTTGTTGTGCTTGAAAGGAATTAAAAGTATAAAATAAACAAACAGAGAACGCTAACGTTAAGAAGTAAATGAGGAAGTCTTTAAAACTCTTGCGAACGTTCTTTAGCGCGAGTTTAAAGTACATTGCTCGTGTCACCTCCAAGTAAGGTCACAACTTCTAATATTTTATTGAAGAAGTCTTTGCGAGAATCATTTCCACGTATAATTTCATTAAAGATTTTTCCATCCTTTATAAATAAGATACGGTGTGCATAAGAAGCAGTAAAGGCATCATGCGTTACCATCATAATGGTCGCATTGTAATCGCGATTCATACGTTCCATAGAATCCAATAACATACGACTAGATTTAGAATCCAATGCACCTGTTGGTTCATCTGCAAGGATCATACTAGGATTGGTAATCAAAGCTCGTGCAGAAGCAACTCTTTGTTTTTGTCCACCAGATAATTGGTATGGGTATTTTTGTAATGTATCTAGAATATCTAGTTTAGTTGCGACTTCTTTCACACGCTTATCAATGTCGGAACTTTTTACCTTTTGAATGGTTAAGGCAAGAGCAATATTTTCATATGCAGTTAAGGTATCTAATAAGTTAAAATCTTGAAAGATAAATCCTAATTCATCTCTACGAAATTTACTTAACGCATCTTTTTTCAATGCAGTGATATCTTTATCGTTGATATAAATGTGTCCACTCGTTACATTATCAATGGTAGAGATACAATTTAGTAATGTTGTTTTACCAGAACCACTTGGTCCCATAACTCCAACAAATTCTCCCTCATGGACTTTGAAGCTAATGCTATCTACCGCCTTTGTAATATTCCCACGGCTTCCATAATATTTTTCTATATTTTCTACACGTAATACTGGTTTCATAAAAATCCTCCCTTTCTAATTTTGTTTTTTAAATGTTCGTTTATTGCGGAAAGTTTCAGCAATACGATGGATATGAGAAACAGGATTAACATACACACATAGAATCCTGCGGGTAAGCTAGTTGGAAAGAATACACTGGCTAATAGTAAAAGTCCAGATGCAGCAATACACAGTTCAAAGCGATATATCCATAATCGTTTCATATATATACACCTCCATCGCTCACCTATAGTTTAAGGCATTTCAAGATTGGTAGCCATGGAACTGTATAACAATACCCTTACATTGTTGTAAGTTATAAAATTATTGTAGCACATATCGTATAGAAAAAAGATGTCAAATAGCTAGCTTTGACATCTTATAGAATACTTTTAGTTTTTGATAATGTTTTTATAACCAACATAGGTCACAAGGAAATAGGATCCATAGATAACGAGTATAATCCCTCCAGTAACGATAGAGGATAAGAATATATCTGCTCTACCCATCATGACCACTACATAACTTACAACTTTGATTCCTACGACACTATGCACAATGGCTAGTACCAAAGGACATAAGAAGTAAATACCAATTTGTGAGAAAATAGAACGATTCATCATACGTTTATCAACCCCAATTTTAGATAAAATGGTATAACGTCTTTTATTGTCACTTGCTTGTGAAAGTTGTTGAAGAGCTAAAATTACTGCACTGGCAATCATAAAGACAATACCTAAATAGATTCCAATGTAAGTCAAGATAACGCTCAACCCTTTGCTAGATGAATATACATCATCTTTTGTGTTCACACATCCAACAATTTGGAAAAAGATTCCTTCATCTAACGTTTCGTTTACCTTTAGAACTTGTTTCTCTACCATGTTCGCAAAGTCTTCATCACTTATAGAATCACTATGATTCACATTCCAATAGATATCAAAGACTTCTGTATCTTTAGGAATGTTAGAATCATCGACAACAAGTGCTAACATATCGTTATTGATTGCTGCAGTAGTACCAATCGGAATTCCATCATAAGAATCATTGGCAGTCTTCAATGTTTTACCAAACAATGTTATTTCTGGTTTGGCATCAATTACATCTTGTACAATTGGCTTCATCATTTCCGTATTTGTAAAGATGAAGATTTCATCTTTATTTAAAGAAATTGGATCGTATCCTCGAACACATAGTTCTTGATTATATACCGATAATGGAATGGCACGTATTCTTGTATTGTTTCTAGTTGCCATTTGAGATTTAAAGAATTCATCTTGTATATGATCGATGATACTTGGATCATTTAAACGAATATCTGCCACATATGATTTTTCTATGTTTTCCTCTTTGATATATTGTTTATCAATCTGCAAATCTTCTAGTAAACTTTCTGCGTTCAGTGGAAGATTGTTGTTTTTATCTGGTGAATACGCCGTATAATATTCCACTACATACGTATAGTCATAAGGCGTAGATAATTTGATTGTTTCATTGATGGTAGAGTTCAAACTCAATCCTGTTGATAACGCACCAATACTTAGTAACAACATAATACATACAAAACTCATAGAAAGGAAATTGCTATTGATATTAGAATTGATTTGTCTCAAAATAAAGCAGTTCAAATTCTTAAAGTATACACGTTTACAAGAACGCGTAATGGTTAATAAGAACCCAGCCAAAGATAGGAAGAATAAGAAAGTACCAATACATCCAGCGATGATAATCGGAATCAAATAATTTAAAGATTCTGCACCCTTATCTAAAGAAATATAGTATGCAAACCCTAAACTAAGAATCGAAAGAATGAAGAAAATCGCATTTAACCAAACTTTTTTAATCTTAAGAGATTCATTCTTTTGATCCGCATGAATAAGATCTATCAACTTATAGCGACTTAATAGGAAACTGTTCAACAACATTGAAATGATGAAGATTACACCAAAAGATATGATTGTGACAAGTGTTGCGTATAAGGAAAACACAAAGGAATAATGAAGAGTAACTTCAAATAAACCTGCTGTTACTACGGTTAACGCTTGGGATAATAGTATTCCTAGCCCCATCCCAACAAGTAAGGAACTAACTCCGATAATAAATGTTTCATAGATTAAAATCTTTGATATTAAAAACTTAGGCATACCTAATAAAGTATATAAACCAAATTCCTTCTTTCTACGTTTGATTAAGAAATTGTTCGCATATAGAATTAAGAACGCTAAGATAATCGCAACAAATACCGATAAAGCACTCATTAAAACGGATAATTGTTCTACAAGCACACTCTGTCTATCGTTCATTTCCATAACAGCCTGTTGGCTTTGAAACGAGTTAAAGGTATAAAACAAACATACCGCGAAGGCTAACGTTAGAAAGTAAATAAGGAAATCTCTAAAACTCTTTTTAACGTTTTTAAGCGCAAGTTTAAAGTACATTGCTCGTGTCACCTCCTAATAAAGTAACAACTTCCAATATTTTATTAAAGAAGTCTTTTCGAGAATCATTTCCACGTACGATTTCATTAAATATTTTTCCATCCTTAATAAATAAGATACGATGTGCATAAGAAGCAGTAAAGGCATCATGCGTTACCATCATAATGGTCGCCTTGAATTCACGATTCATGCGTTCCATGGATTCCAACAACATACGACTTGACTTTGAATCCAAAGCACCTGTTGGTTCATCCGCCAAAATCATACTAGGATTGCTAATCAACGCACGTGCAGAAGCAACTCTTTGTTTTTGTCCACCAGATAATTGATAAGGATATTTGTTTAACGTATCCATGATATCTAATTTATAGGCAGCTTCTTTTACTCGCATATCAATTTCTGAACTCTTTACTTTTTGAATCGTTAAGGCAAGAGCAATATTCTCATATGCCGTTAAGGTATCTAACAAATTGAAATCCTGAAAGATAAATCCTAATTCATCACGACGAAACTTACTTAAATCATCTTTTTTTAATGCGGTAATATCATGATCATTAATATAAATATGTCCACTCGTCACACGATCAATGGTAGAAATACAGTTTAATAAAGTTGTCTTACCAGAACCACTTGGTCCCATAACACCGACAAATTCTCCTTCCTGTACTTGAAAGCTTATATT
>JAVWJF010000117.1:306-7518 GCA_036639195.1 Longicatena sp. | reverse complement strand
AATAAATTTCTTCTTTCTACAGTCATTGTATCAGGCATAGTTAATATTAATTTATATCCTCTAGCTGCTGCTACTAATGATAATCCAATTCCAGTATTTCCACTTGTTGCCTCAACAAGTACACTATTTGGTTCAATGCTTCCATTCTCCATTGCCTTTGTTAACATCCATAAGACAGCGCGATCTTTCACACTTCCTCCGGCATTAAATTTCTCAAGTTTTACATAAATATTTGTATTCTCTATATGGTATAGTGGGGTATTCCCAATCAACGTAACAGTTTGTTTCATAGTTTTCTTCCTCCTTGTCTGTTTGTTGTTTTTATTGCTTTAGCAACAACATCGACCGCGAATAAGAAAACTTCCACATTTGAAACCATTTTTATCAAACAAGTGCATCACCATAGTTTACCCTCCATTCGCTTTCTAACAGTATATTCAAAAGTGTGAAGAAAAGACATCACAAATCTTTTGTGTATTTATTATGCCATAAATTCAAACAAAAAGAAACTAATATGATTTTATTTTCTGAAAGAAAATGAAAACGCACATTCTATATATATATAATTCCTAGTGAAAAGATGAGCTGATAACCCATCTTTCCTTTCTATGCAATGTACTTGTTTACTTTTGAACATCACTGTATCATACAAGATAATCCCTACATTAATTCTTCAAGCCTTCCTGTTTGTATCGCATTGATGTTTTGTTGGATTCTTTCCTTTGACCAATTCCACCATTGGATATTCAATAATGTAGTAATTGTTTCTTCTGAAAATCGTTTCTTTATTTCTTTCGCAGGTACACCGCCTACAATTGTATAAGGAGGTACATCCTTTGTCACAACTGCACGTGCTGCGATGATTGCCCCATCTGCAATGTTCACCCCTGCCATAATAACTGCTTCATATCCAATCCATACATCATTCCCAATTATGATATCCCCTTTATTATCCCAAGATTGAGTAACTTCTTTTTTATCCAAATCCCATTCTTCAAAAAATAACGGAAATGGATACGTAGATAATGAGTTGCGTGTATGGTTCGCACTGTTGAATAAAAATTTGACTCCACAAGCAATAGAACAAAACTTTCCAATGATTAACTTATCCTGATTGATTGAGTAGTGATACAGCACATTGTTTTTTTCGAATTGTGTTGGATCATGCACGAAATCATTATACATTGTATAATCATCAACCATTATATTGGGATTTGTGATCACACTTTTTAAATAAACTGTTTCCATATCTCCTGTTCGGGGATAGGTTTTATTATCCGAAATAGACATATACATCCTCCTAAAATATATTATATTTTTGTTTTATGCTATTTCGGTATTTACAATACACAACCTCATAGTACCACTCCCTTTTTAATTTAATTTTTAAAAGTGTATGCTACACTACATTTTCACCTAATATAATCTTCGGCATTGTAGTTAGACAGCGATTCCAACGTTTATAAAACTTCTCTAAGCCTAATTTGCCTACTCTCGCATGGGCTTCTTCATTTTCCAATACCCAATATAAAACATAAGTAACCTTACCTACATTTCTTGTAAGACGAATAGGCAACTCCCCTTCTTTTACTGCATTAAAATCCTTTTGTCTATGCGTACGTTTTATATAATGTACATCAATGACACCTTCTTGGCTTAGATAAAATTCCGCTACTTCTTTCATCAACGCCTCGATTTCTTCTAATTTCGTTAATTTTGCTTCATAAATACATATTTCATTGAACATAAAATACCTCCACAGTTTTCATCTACATACTTCATCAAAAATACATTAACTAAATATCACTCTTTGTTTACACAGCCGTTAAAATCATAAACCATTATATGCTCTTGTTCATTTTCATCCCCAATTTCAAAACCAAGATTACGATACAACTTAAGCGCATAGTTATCTTTTTGAACTGAGAGTGATGCCTTTTGATAACCTTTCGATTGTAAATACTCTAACATTTTTTTCATTAAAGCTGTACCAATTCCTTTTCCTCGATATTGTGGATAGATGGATATTGCGAATTCGGGAACTAAAGTGTCCATACAGCGTACCCAAACTGCCCCAACAATTTTATCATCTACTTCTGCGACAAAACAATGATCATCCTTTTCTTTACCAAAATTGTTAATGTACCTCCATAATGAAGGCTCTTGAATGATTGTTCTCGGTGCTAAATGATGTATATCTCTTTGAAAAATCGCCTCATATAAAAAATCTGTCAATAACATAACTTCATTGTTTTCTATCTTTCTAATATCCATCTTTATACCTCTACATTGTCTACTTAATCAAGATGTGCCGATTGCTTTTATCATCCAATCATCTAAGAAATCAAGTTGTTCCTTGGTATGAAACCAATGCTCTCCATCTTTCATTATTGTGAGATTGACGCTATGACACTTCACAAAGTCCTCCACTGTCTTTTGTGAAACAAGGTGATCCTTCTCTGCATAAAGAATTTCCGTAGGAATATTCCATGCAATCGGATTTGCTCGTACAAATGTTAAATACTCCCATGATAACGTTTCACCAAAATCCGTTTGAATTTCGCCTTTTTCACATAGCTCTTTTTCACTCAATTTAGCCCATGAAAGCATATCCAGAATAAGGGTTTCCATATCCAATATAGGAGATATAAACAAAGCTTTCTGTATGTGTTTTCCTTGTAACGCTAACATGGAAAAATAAGCACCTATGCTATTGGCAATAAGATAAACTTCATCGTACTTCTTAATCAAGTTCTCATATTCTGACAGAATCTTATCTTTAACTACCCAAGGCAAAGACTCCTTATAATCTACTCCGATGATATCAAACCCTCTACAGTTTTTCTTATATTGTTCTGCTTCCAAATAACTTCCACCTTGACCATGAATATATAGAATCGCCTTCATTTAGTACCACTCCTATCAAATTATCTTCATAAATTTATTTTATTTCTCTCCTACTGAGAATTCTCATATGTATTCAATGAATCAAATCAAACGATGATTATATTCTCTCTTTTCCATATTGATCATAAATATCCGTATTCCACATAGCGTGTTCTCCATCTATCATTTTAATCTACTCTTATTTAACCATATTTATAAATCCAGGTATACACCCTAATAACACTCCAACGATTAAACCAAGTGCTACCATATCTAATAATACCCCTCCCATAAACCCTACAATCAAGCCCCATACTAATGTATCTGAAACATTACTGTTTTTCCTTTGCTTATCTTTCATATTTTATTTCCTCCATAAATAGACTACAACGTTCCCCAAGGGAACAGTCAATAGTTATCTAAAAGAAAATATTCATTTAGAACCTTTATGTTATAGAATAGGTTTTTTATCACCTATATCAAACAACTTTCTTTTTCCTTAATTTAAAATCAATATCGACTTCTTTTGACTTTTCCATAAATGCTTCGTACATAAATTTACATTTATCTGTATCACTCCAAGTTGCAAAGTCTTTATTTGTAGTCACATTGTTCATCAACAATTTCAATACAGGAAGTTCCAATAAATTCACCGCAACACAATAGAATGTCTTTTTCCGCCCATCATTATAGTTACTAAGTAAGACGTTTAGAATCTCGCGTTTCTCTATTTGCTCACTGTTGTATGTATCGATTCCAATCGTTTTCGCTTTTTCTAAATGTTCTTTTTGTTTTCGATGCGAAATAAAAGAATCAAATTCATCGATACCTTCATATTTTTTACATGGATATTCCTTGCATTCATAGCAATACTCTATCTTTTCATGTTCTAAACTACACTTTGCAATTTTACATGATTGATTATGATTTCCACATCCAAGACAATATTTGCTCAAAAACATCGGACATAAATTACAATTCAAGCCGCAAAGTGAAAATAACTGATTTCCTCTTACAAAGTCTTTCATACACATACCTCTATGTTTTGATTACATATTTCCAAAATATTTATAAGCTGACATGATTCCTAACAATATACAAAGTATACCACAAATACACCATGATTTTTCAAATCGATACGACCATCTCTTAAAACACATGCAGGCAAAGCCAAATAAAGAAATCGCAAGAAAGGCTCTCCAAGCACGATTTCCATTTATTAAAGACACCATCATAAAAACTTGTGAAATTGCTGAGATACCTTCCAACGCAAAGCTTTGTGCTTCCATTTTTTCTTTTTTATTTCTATATAAATCATCTTCTGAAATGAGTTCATCTAAACTCGTATGTAGTTCTATTGCTAATTTTTTTGCGATAAATATATCTGGAGTTCTCGTTCCTTTTTCCCAACGACAAACACTTTGTCTTGAAACAAACAATTTATCCGCGATATCTTGTTGTGTTAGATTTTCCTTTTCTCGTAGTTCTTTTATTTTATTGTTGAATGACATACTGTAATTCCTCCTTCATATGTACAAAGGATATAATATCTCTACCTATTATAAAAGTGATTATTTGGAATTGTATTGTTTCCATATTGGTAACAACGAATATACCTCTATTTTTAGTCTAACGCATATTTATAAAAGCCATTATTTTTTTACTTTCGAACTTCATAAATCAAATATCAAATTATGATACTACATGATAGTCCTATTCTCTGTTGTTTTCTCCCCAAACACACAATTGATCCAAAACACTCATTAAAGATTTTCCTCGATCACTTAGACTATATTCAACCTTTGGAGGAATTTGAGGGTATTCTTTTCTGTTAATAAGTTTATCTGATTCAAGTTCCTTCAAATTTAAACTAAGTGTTTTGTCTGTCACTGTTTTAAGATATCGTTTTAACTCATTGAATCGTACAACTTCAAACTCCATTAAGCAGTAAAGGATTACCATCTTGTGTTTCCCTGATATGATTGATAACGTATAGCTAAATCCTGAATCTTTGAAATTTGCATCCGCAATATAATTTTTTATCATTTTACACTTCCCTTTTAGATAGTACCTATCTAATAAGACGGTACTTGTACTCTTTCTATTACATGTTAAAATTATATATAAGAACAAGAACTCTGTCAATTTACAGAAGAAAAGAGGATAAGACAATGAGAAGAAAACTCGATATCACAGAAGGTATTTTTCCAATGCCAGTGTTAATGGTGGCAACTTACAATGAAGATGGTAGTGTGAATGTCATGAATGCTGCATGGGGTACTATGCAGGAAAGAGGTATTGTTGCGTTGAATTTAACAGAGTCTCATAAGACAGTAAAAAACATCAAAGCTAGAGGGGCGTTTACAGTGAGCATTGCGGATGCCGCTCATGTGGTTGAAGCAGATTATTTTGGCGTTGAGTCTGGAAACAGAGTTTCAAATAAATTCGAAAACAGTGGACTTACCGCAATTAAATCAGAGATACTAGACGCTCCTATTATCAATGAATTTCCACTTTGCTTGGAGTGTGAATTTATAGAATATCAAGATGGAAAATATGGGTGTGGTGTTATTGGTAAAGTGGTGAATGTAACAGCTGATGAAAGCGTAATGGATGGAGACAAGGTTAATATGACCTCAGTAAATGCAATTGCTTTTGATCCGTATACACATGGCTACTATAAAGTAAGCGAAAGAGTGGGTGAAGCCTTCAAAGATGGTTTACAACTCAAAAAGAAATAATCCACGTGCAAGGTCTCTTTGAAATGAGGGACCTTGTCATTTCAAGGAAACACAGCAGTAGAGTTGGTGTACTATTTTCACTCGCAAAATAACAATGAGTAAAACTACAACAATCAACCTCTTCCGTATGTGTTTTTTTTCATCTTCTAGTATTTTATAATTATCCTTTTGTGGAAATAAAAACACTAGAGCAAACCTCTAGTGCATTACACTTAGATAAATTCAAATTTATTTAGTTCTTTTTATATGTGTATACATCAACAGATACAAGTTCTTGACCGCCCCAATTTTTTTCTTGTGCAGTATAGTCCTCTTTTACAAACCCATTATTTAATAATACTTTAGATGAATACAGATTTTCTGGCATTACAAACGCTTTAAGTGTTGTAATACCAATCTCATTTATTAAATATTCCACCATCAACTTTAAAGCATTTGATGCGATTTTTTTATTCCAATAATCCTCGTTCAATCGATAACCTACTGTTATTTCGTTTGTTCTCTTTTTGAAGTCAAACATTTCTGCTAAACCTACAAGATTATTAGGATCGTCTTTCAAATATATTCCTGCAATTATTTGCTTTTTCTTCTCAAAATCTCTTCCGCCAATATTTCTGATTATGGTCTGTAATGTTTTATTGCTCTTCTTATATAAAAATAGTGGTACATACTTGTATATATTGTCATTATGACTAATCTTAGATAATGCTACAACATCACTTGCATCCATTTTTTTTATAATCACTTTTTCATTTTCTAAATATGGAAATACATCAAATAATTCTGCCATAATAACCTCCACAAATTATAAATTTTTGCCTATATCTATTTCACAAATTGAGAATAGTATATTAAACGAACTCAGCGATTACTATTTCGTTTCCATCGATATCATGTAAGCGAGCTTCATAAGTTCCCCAATCATATCTGATGGCATCAGGCAACACAACACCTTTCCTCTTCAAACGCTCCATCGTTATATCAAGATTATCTGTTTGAAAAACAAATGATTGATATCCAGTTGGCTGTGCATCAAATACATTACAATCCCATATGCAAAGAGTAGGTGCATGTTCTGTAAAGCCTAGATAAACTCCATTGTATTCATCTACATCTGTCTTGATAAACGGTATTTCTAATACATCTCTATAGAACTGAATAAGTTCTTTTGCATGCTTGGAAAAAATATTTGTACAATAATACCCTGTTATCATCTTCTTACCTCCACAACATTTCATATGATCGTTAAATATTTTAAAACCTATCTCTACAAACTGAAGTTTTAAGAATTTGTGTTACGCATACGTTCTTTAGTCAGTACACTCATATTGCTCTTGTATCATCACATTCCACATTTTCATATTGAATATCAACCAGTTCAACATCTCCCATAGACTTTAGATTACAAGTTCCCTTGGCAGTAACAGTGATTCTCAATAATTGACTTTTTTTACACCATGCAGACAAAATAGAATTGATAGTAAAGGTCACGATGTTGTGAGTGTTTTCTTGTGTTATAGTTTGAATTTCAATTTCACTATCAAAATCTTCCAAAAAATCAATACGGTTGATTAAAGAACCCAAG
>JAVWJF010000117.1:0-296 GCA_036639195.1 Longicatena sp. | reverse complement strand
TAACATCCTAGGTAAATTTTCTATTTTTTCTAAATATTTTGATGCTAAGTTCCATACAGGTTCTTCAACATCATCTTTGGTTAATTGTTCCAAAATCTAGTTCCTCCCATTATATAAAAGTATATTCAATACAGCTTCAAACTTCTTCAGCCTTGTGGAATCATGTTCTTTAAAACCGTTTCTTCATCAGCATACCATTTACTCCAATCGTCTTGATGCTCTGTTAGCGAATTGGGAAGTAACTACCATAATCCTTACAAACTCATTGTAGATAAATCCTTGCCCTTAACGAACCT
>JAVWJF010000116.1:3990-7536 GCA_036639195.1 Longicatena sp. | reverse complement strand
TACCTTATTGTTGTTATTGTTGTATATCGATATTCCACCATTATATATGCTAAGTCCGTCACTGTTAATAGTTGCTTTAGGTGTTGTGATATCTGCAGTAAGTTTTAAATTACCTAAATTATCAGCAAAGAATACTTTTTCATCCGCATTATTGTAGATAGCAATTCCACCGCCGTATACGTTAAGACCGGCATTATTAATCATTACCTTTGTAGTCTTAAGTTGTCCATCGGCCCCTATTTTTTCGTTTACCATTGCCGTAATATTAGTAGGTGTTAGTTTTAACTCGGTGGATTGCATACGAGTTTCTAAGGTAGTCACATTTCCTTTTATCGTGCTAACTTCTTGTGTTAGTGAAGTAGACTGTAAAGCGATATAACCTACTTTTTGGTCAAGTGTCGTGAACTGCTTATCTAGTGTCGTAACGTTGTCCCGAATGTAAGGTACATCAAACTCGTAGCCAGTAGGATAAGTACCCATTTCAACTTTAGGATTGTTAATTTTGACACTTTTGGCAATCACATTAGAATACAAAGTTAGATTTGAAACACTTTTTATTTCTTTATCTTGAACTTTGTAATGAGTGAAAATACGTTTAGTAATCGATGTACAACTATCAATCAGATAATCGATGGTTGGTTGACCAGGCACCCACTTAGTTTCGATCCGTTGAATGGTATTATCCATGTATGACACATCGAAATAAGCACCTGCAGCTCCAACATTGTAATTGGCATCCGATACATCAATTCCACACGATATACATATGTCCTTTGATCTGATATAGCTTTTAGTTATATCTAATTCCATGTCAGATACAGACCCTGTTGATAATTCTTTATTACAATTCTTAAAGATATTCCAGTTCCCAGTTTCAAACCGGTATACCTGACTTGATACGGATTTAACTTCCGATTTTATTTCTCCAGCAACTCGATCAACATACAACTCTGTTTCATATATTTTCTTGTCGGTGTTATCTGCCATTGCAAAATCCATTTGAGCTTTTGTTAATGCAGGTGAATCAAAACTACTACTAATGCCACCTTTAAAAACTATTGTTTGATTCATGATCATGGCATCGATGTACGTCTTATCAACCAGCTGTAATTTAACAATGTCACAAGCATCCAGATGGAAATACCCTTGACTGGCTGTATTATAAGGAACATAACTAAAACCATTGATCCGATTATAAAAAGGAACAATGGAAACATTTCTATCTACGCCAAGTAAAGGATTATTTACAATCTTCACTTCTTTTACATTTAAAGGCAATTCCTTTGGATAGTAGATACTATCAGTCTGTGGCTCGTTTGATAAAACAACAGTGTTGATTGGCCCATATACGTCATTTGTATTTGGCTTCTTTGTTTGATGATCCAAATCAATAGCAAAGGATGCAGTGGCGAACCATTTTAAAACCAATCTATCATCTCTATCAATTTTAGCGATGGAACAAGATGCTTGAGCAACAGCCGTAATCACGTCTGCGCATTTAGCATCATATCCAAAAAAGACCTCATTAGGTATATCGAGGTCTTTATTTGGAAAGTTACTGGTGCTTAACAAAACACCGGCTTGTTTACAAGCTTCTTGTAATAGTTTAAGAGGTGTTGTTGGATAAAACATTTTGGAAGAATCGAAGGGAATATTAAATTTGTATCGATAATCAATGATCTTATATTCATCGTTTTCAATACTTTCATAGATCTTGTAGGTTCCCATTGGAACATATTCAAAGCCATTTATAGTCTTAACACCAATAAATACCTTTATTTCTTTATCCTCAAGATTAAGACTATCTATGTGATTGAGCTTAATCGTTCCATTTTTAGCGATAAAAGTTCCGATGAAATTCCCATCAGCATATATAAAATCATCAATAGTTAGCGTACGTATATCATAGCTTACACCATCCAGAGTAAAATAGGATTTTATAAATCTTGCGTTGTTTTTAATGGACGTACTAAAGTCATTGCTCACCTGGTACATTAGTCAAACCTCGTATTGCTCTTTAACTCGAATGTGATTGACTTATAATAGCTCATCATCCCATCTAGCAACTCTTTTTTTGGATCCACGCAATAACAGTCAATTGTTTTATAAGTGTCTGTTTCGCTATCGAGGAACTTAACCGTGATATTGGGTGATTTTAGTATGTTAAGGATGAGCATCCCTTCAGCTCGAGAGGTGATACCTATTGATACGTTTATGCTCAATATACGCCCTAGTATATCTCTATCCATGCTAAGAGTTGGAGTTCTACCAGAATTTTCACCATCTTGAATAGAGGGCGCATCATCGTATTGCACTATCTCTTTAATTTCTTTGTTATTTAAATAAAGTAAAGGCTTATACATGATTATCCTCCAATCATTTGTCTTTCGCGTTTTGCATTTTCTAATGCAATGGACAATTTTTTCATATCGATATCGACTTTTAGTACTAAACTATTAACCGCTTCAATTAACTTAGATATTAGATTAATAACTTCGCCAAGGCCTTCGCTAGAGCCCTTATCTTTTTGCATTTTTAAAGCGGTGTTAACCATATCCATTAATTTGTTTTCTGGAGCAACAATTTCACCATATCGCTTATTATCACCGATCATAGCTAATTGAGGTTGGTTGGCTCCAACATATGCACCTTCGGCTAAATAAGGTATCTGAGGCACTGGTAAAGGGTTCTTGCCCCACATCTTGGAAAAAGGTCTCATTCCAAGAATTTTAAAACTTCTGATTGAGTTGAGGAGATTATTTATTGTGTTAAATGGAGCTCTAATAACAGAATTGATTCCCGATATTATTGAGTTAACTATGTTTTTGAAAACTGTAGCAATGGATCCTACGACTCCATTAAATATTTTTCCTCCATTTGAAAATAAGCCTAAAATAAATCCCCACGCACCCGATGCTGCGTTTTTAACTCCTTCCCATAAATTGCCAAAAGTGGCCATAATCGGATCGCTAACGTTTTGGCTAAACCACGAGCCTGCCGAATTCCAGATGCCAACTATGCCGTCCCAGACATTAGAAGCAACCTGTTTTACGGTGTCCCAATTATTAACTAAAGCACATATGATGGCAATCAATCCGGTGATGCCTAGAACAACCAAAGTAATAGGTGATGTCAACACCGTTAACGCTGCATTAAACAGCCATGTAGCCGCAGTAGCTACGTTGGTTGCAGCAGTGCCTGCAAGAGTAGCAACTGTATTCGCACCTTTTGCTGTAGTGGACATCAACCACTGAGCGCCTTGTTTTACCAGGGCACCAGTAGATGCCACTAATGACTTCACAAGATCTTTTGCATTTAATGCAGTAGCAATCATTGTTTCTTTTTTATCAGCAATTTTAGCAATTGTGTTTTTGACGATAGCCGTTTTAACTTTATCAAAAGCGCCTACCAATCCACCACTCATTTGGATAAATCCGAGCAGTTCTGTCAATTTCCAAGCGCCGAAGAAACCCAGCACTAAAGAGGTCATAGTTGTTACAGTTCCCTTATTTTTATTCATCCAATCACCTATTGTGAGTAAGCAAT
>JAVWJF010000116.1:408-3980 GCA_036639195.1 Longicatena sp. | reverse complement strand
AATCACCTATGCCGTTTAGAACGGATATAATGACTCCACCACCCCATGATGCAATGGGTTCTAAAACGTTATCCCAAACAACAACGAATATATCGCCAAAAGCCTTTAAAATCGGATTAAGAATAGTTAAGGCACCAGATAAAATTTTCATAAAAACTGGTAGAACATCTTCTATTGTCCACTTAGATAAAGGTAATAACACACTATCTAACGCCCACAATAGCCCATCCCACACTGTGCTAGCTAATGGTTTTAAAGCAGATCCTACTAACCCTAAAGATTTTATCAAAGGATCAAAGCTAATCGTACCAAATTTCGCTAAAATATCGATAAGTGGTTTAAACATATCTCCAAGTGCATTTGCTTGTTTAGTTGCACTAGGAAAATCAACCGCTTGCTTTATATCGATTGGTGAGGAGCTTGAGGATCCTGGTGCACTTGAACTTGGCATATCCTCGTCATCATCGCTACCGAATGTCAATTTGTTGATAGTATCAATTTTAGCAAAAGCTTTGTCAATTTTCTTAGCAGATTTTTCCCCGTCTTTGCCTGCCTGAGTAAGTCCTCCAGATAAGGCATCCGCGCCATTAGAAGCATCTAATAATTCAGTAGCAGTGTTTACTAAAGCACCACCTGAGGTGCTCTGTGATGTTCCTGTGAGCATTTCCATTAGACTGGAGAAAGAGTCGGCTAATGGTTGTAAGCTTGCTAATACCCAGTTTATGCCCTTTACAATCGGTGAGAACATGGCGATGAAACCTTTTCCTAAACTAGCCTTAAGACTATCGAATCTTAAAGCTAAAACACGTGTCTGATTTGCCCAACTATCTTGGGTACGGACAAAGTCGCCACTTGCTAAGTTTAACTGATCCGTTACAAAGGCAAGTCGCAGTGCTACCTTTTCTTTTTCGGTCATTGCATTTGTCGTTTTAGCATAACCGTTTTGAAGTGCATACTCGTCTAATGCATTTTGAGTCATAACTACACCTAAATGCTTTAATGCCTCTGTTTCTGATGTAAATACTGCAGAAAGTTTTGAGTAGGCATCTTGTTGATCAATGTTATAAAAAGATGATACATCACCAACTAAGGATGTTAAGGTCTCCGACATTTTTACTGATTGCTTCTCAGTGAAGCCATATGCCTTAGACATAGCACCGAATGAGCCCATATATTTTTTAGCAATCGTTTCGCTTAAACCAAATTGAGTCATAGCATTTTTAGCAAAGCTATTCACCTGCTGATTCATTGATGGGAATGCAACATCTACAACGTTTTGAACTTCTGTAAGATCAGACCCTAGTTTTAAACACGATGCTGTGAAGTCGGTTAACGCTTTTGCAGAAAAGGCTAACACAGCCATTTTACCAATTGATTTAAATGTATGACTAAAACTGTTCGTTAGTTGATTAGACCCATAATCACCAAATTGTTTTATTTGTTTCTTATATCCACGGCCATCAAATTCAAAGCCTAATCCAATTGTTCCAACATTTTCCATTTATTCACCTCCTAACTTTTTAAATATTTGTTTAAATTGCTCAATCGCATCATCATTTGTTTTACGATCGATCTTTTTAACACTTCTTTGGAGCCATTCAATTCTTACTTTATTTTGTTCATCGTTAAACGTTTTTAATATTTCTTTATCTTTTTCAGAGCGTATTTGCACAATATTACCCAATGGTGTGTCAGGCATTATACCGGACAAATAAGAACAAAATTCATCGTAAGGCATGTCGTTTATTGTTCTCAGTCTTATTCCATATTGTTTAAAAAAAGATGCCTCAATTAATGGCCAATCATCATTGATGTCATACCAATCTTCTCTATTGACTGTTTTTGCGAAAGTTTTCTTCCACCTCGGACAGTTCTTGATCATTAACCACTGCAATGACTGCCATATACACCTTCTTGTACTCAGAGAAACTAATTTTTAGTTTTTCTAATTCTTGCATTGATTTTTTTCCAATCAAAAGCTCTAATGACTTGTCAATCATTTCAATTTCAGTTAGATCCGTTGAGTTTTTCATAACACTATTCATTTTTAAAATATTTGATTTTTCATCATTTACTTTTAATGTTAAGTCACCAATTGTGACAGTCGGTTTTTCGCTGCTAAGTTTACTATCTAAGTTAATATGTTTTGCCATTTATAGGCCTCCTTTTTTAAATAAATGAAAAGAGGGATTTCTCCCTCTTCGTTACGTTACACTGCTGCAGTGAATGTTGGTTTGCCATTACTCATGACTTCAAATTCAAGTGGTGCAACATTTGTTGAGTCACCTGCATCGACATTAGTCACATTGATAACTGCACTTGCAAATGTTACTTTTGAACCATCTGGGAAAGTCCACTCAAAATCTTTTTCTACATCACGACCATTCTTGCCAATCAACCCAGCAATCAAATCATTCCCAGCATCACCTGCATTTCTTTTTCCAGTAACTGAAATAGTGACCGCTTTAGATGTAGCAAGTCGACGAACCCAGCCCTCGGACTCGAATGGCGTCCACTCTTCGACCCCATTGTCAAAGGACACTCCAAAGGTTTCCATATCGGCGATTGCGCTCATAGTTTTAGTCGGTGTTCCTGCTGCAGTTTCAATTTTAAATTGATTCAAGTAGCATGCATAAACCCCTGTTTGTTTTGCCATTAATTATTACCTCCTATTTTTCGTAATAAAAAACTGCATTAATGACCCTTTCATAGACACCGTTATCGTCGGTGCCTACATCGATTGGTTCATTCTCTAGCAGTTCTATATAATTAGTTTTACTACCACTAATTAAAATATTTGTTTTCTCTTCCAGCTTACTATAAAAAAGTAAAGCCGCTTGTTCCGTTCTGTCCTGGTTTTTATCCCAGTGGATTAAAAACGTAATTGCTTTTTTTCTAAAGGAGGTACTAGCTAAACCTCCTAAAGCAATATAAGGATTTAAAGTTTGTTTGGACGAATAAACTCCTATTGATTTATCTAATTTATTATCTAACTTACCAATATAGAAATTATTCGCCCCTAACTCTAATGTTTTTAACCAATCCTTTATCATCTTAAGTGTTAGCATCATACCCTCCTTTTCAAAAAAGCAAAAAATGCATTTTGAGCAAAAGCCTGATTAGACCCTTTTGGTAACCAGTCATCAAACCATCCACCCTTTGCGTTTGGATTGTTTATCGTTTGAAAATTGTACTCTGGATGAAAGTATAAACGACGTGCTTGTGGTGATGTCACAACAATAGAAACTTGGCCTTTGCCACTATTTCCATAATCGACAAAGGTGTTATTGTTTTGCATATCTCCTTCATCAAAAGGCATAACTTGCGCGCTAACCACTTCAGCTCTCAACGCTTCTGCAGTTTGTTCCAAAGCCCTTTGAACACTCTTATCTATCTTTCTTAACTTAGAACTATTAAGTCTGAATCCACTCATATTAAATCCAGCATCGTGTAATTTACACTACCGTCCGGATTACGAGCTTTAGTTGCTCGACAGATTCGTCTTGTGCTACCAAAGACCTTTACCTCTCCACCTGGTATAGTTTCTACATTAGGGACGATGTCACCGCTAA
>JAVWJF010000116.1:0-398 GCA_036639195.1 Longicatena sp. | reverse complement strand
GAGTATACGTTTTGCACTCTCTTGATAGTTACAAGTCGCATCACCTTCATACAAGATGATTGGTTCACCATCTTCACTTATTCCAGCGCTCTCAATCTTTAAATGAATAGGAGTAGTGCAATATTTCAGTGGTATTAAACTTGGCCAAATCATAATCCACAACTCCTGCATGTGAACCCAGTTTGCGAAAGAAGGTTGTAAAGTTCGGTTGGAATCGCCACACCATTCATCACTTTAACGTTCCAGCTATCACCAAAAGTCATACTAACTCCATTGATTGCATAAGTAGTTACGATACTATCTAAAACAGTTTTATTCTCATACTCAAATTCAGCAAGTTGACACACTACATCTTTAATAATATCATCCTGGAAAGCAGTTAATCTGCATCCAATAAG
>JAVWJF010000115.1:0-7537 GCA_036639195.1 Longicatena sp. | reverse complement strand
ATTTCTTTGAAGATACCATAGTATCCTTCAACTCCTGTTTCACCTTTTTCTACATTCGCTGTTGGTTTAAATCCTAAGCATAGTTCGGCATCTTCCTCATTACCAATACATACATCAACGTATTGCATTAATGGTTTCATGATCGATTGTGCTTTTTCTTTTGTCCATAATTTCTTTCTAAAGTTTAAGTCTACTGAAACTGTGACATTGTACTTCTTCGCTGCAATACATGCCTTTTCTACTAAGACAGCTGCTGTTTCACTAATTGCTGGTGTAATACCAGACCAATGAAACCAATCTTTTCCTTGCATGATGGCGTCAAAATCAAAGTCTGATCCACAGGCTTCAGCCATTGCTGAATGAGCACGATCATAGATGACTTTACTTGCCCGCATACTCGCACCTGTTTCTAAGAAATAGATACCAACGCGATCTCCACCACGTGCTATATGGTCTGTATGTACGCCAACTTGTCGTAAAGCATTCACAGCTGATTGGCCAATTTCATGTGTAGGTAACTTAGAAACAAAGTAGGCTTCATGTCCATAGTTAGCTAAGGATACTGCAACATTTGCTTCTCCTCCACCATAGACAGCATCGAAATTATTACTTTGAGTAAAGCGTGTATTTCCAGGAGTTGATAATCTCAACATGATTTCTCCCATAGTTATGATTTTCATAGATAATCCTCACATCTTGATATCTGGGTTAATCAAATGAAATTTGAAACCAGATATTTCTAAATCTAAATATGCAAAATTAATTCTATTTGTTTTCTTATTTCTAGTTATTGTTTCAGGGAGTGCGTGGATGCCGACTTTAGCGAGTTGATAAAGTGCTCTTTCAGGATAAGGTGTATATAGACCTATGTGTCCATTTTCACCTGGACCCTTTGAATGAAGAAATTCAAATCCTTCACCAGCAAAAGTACTCTTAGGTTTTTCATAAAGTTTAAATCCAAATAAATCACTAAGCATAATTGCAGATTTTGTTGCATCTTCTTTAGAGTTATTGTTTATACCGATGTGAATCAATCGATAACTCAATAAGCTTTTAATTGCGTCTTGCGTACATGTGGTTATGGCGTCCCAATTCTTTTGATCTACAAGTGTTTGAGGGAGCATAAATGATCCGCCAATGGCTTCTACACAAGGAAGGCTTAAATAGTCATGCATATTTATTTGGTTAATTCCTCCGGTTGGGATAAATTTCATCATTGAATAAGGTGCAGATAAGTCTTTGATTCTTTTTGCACCACCGCTACTTTCAGCGGGGAAAAACTTTACAGTTTTTAATCCATAATGGAGTGCTTTTTCAATTTCTGTTGCAGTAGATATGCCAGGCAGTATAAGTATGTTGTTGTTGATACACCATGTAACAACCTCGTCGCTAAATCCAGGAGTTACAATAAACTTTGCTCCTGCTTCTTTGGCTGCTTGTGCTTGTTCAACAGTTAATACAGTTCCTGCACCAACGAGAATATGGGGGTAAGTGGTTGTGATATCTTTAATAGCTTGTGCAGCATATTCACTTCTAAATGTAATTTCTGCACTATCTATTCCACCTTTAGTTAACGCATTAATCATTGGAAGAGTATCTAGGGGGTCATCGATTCTTATAACAGGAAGAATACCGATATTGGATATTTGTTCGATTAGTGACTGCATACCATATGTCCTTTCGTGTAAATGTCTAGTAAACACTAGTAAACCGGTCTACATGAATGTATGATACAACTCATTGGTTATATTGTCAACTATTCCAAAATAACTTTAAAAAGGCTTATTATGGCAAATTTAATAAATTTGTTGACAGTCAATAAAAAAGGAAATATAATTACGGTGTCTAGTAAACTGGTTTATGTATATTTGTGATCGGAGAGAAGAATGAGAAAAATTGAAATTGAAAAGATTTTGAAAAAAGAAGAATTTAAACAAACACCTGATTTATCAAAAGAAGAGATTACATATGCAATCAATGAGGTTATTAAGCAAATTGATGTCAACATGGAATCATTTAAAACTCAATTTCCTTTCTCTGCGACTAAAAATCTTAAGTATCCAATTATTGACTGTATAGAATGGACAGATGGATTTTGGACAGGTATGCTCTGGTTGGCGTATGAATATACAGGAAATCAAAAATACAAAAATCTTGCAGAGGAAAATATTAAAACTTTCAAGCATCGTATTGAAAACAGAATTGAAGTAGACCATCATGATTTAGGTTTTTTATATTCACCATCATGTGTAGCAGGCTATAAACTAACAGGCAGTGAAGTCGCTAAAGAAGCCGCACTTATGGCTGCTGATAAACTGATAGAAAGATATCAAGAAAAAGGAGAGTTCATTCAAGCTTGGGGTGAATTTAATAATCCGGAACATTACCGCTTTATTATTGACTGCATGCTGAACATTCCGCTTCTTTACTGGGCGAGTGAAGTTACGCAAGACATGAAATATGAAGAAATCGCGAGAAAGCACTTTGCTACAAGTTGTAAGTATGTAATACGTGATGATGCAAGTGCATTTCACACATTTTATATGAATCCTGAAACAGGAGAACCAGTACGTGGAGCAACGAGACAAGGATTCAATGATGAATCTTCTTGGGCTCGTGGTCAAGCTTGGGGCATTTATGGACTAGCATTAAACTATCGATACACAAAAAATGATGAAATTATTAAATTGTATGAAGGAATGACAAATTATTTCTTAAATCGTTTGCCAGATGATAATGTATGCTACTGGGATTTAATTTTCATCAATGAAGCAAAGCAATCAAGAGATTCAAGTGCTGCAGCAATCGCATGTTGTGGAATGGAGGAAATGAATTCACACTTAAGTGGTGAAGAAAAAGAAATTGTTCATGGAGCTATTCACAATATCATGCGTTCATTAATTAGAAATTATACAAGCAAAGTACATGAAGCAAATGATCCGATACTATATCATGGAGTATATTCATGGCATAGTGGAAAAGGTGTTGATGAAGGTAATATCTGGGGAGATTATTATTATTTAGAAGCATTAATACGATTATACAAGAATTGGAATCCATATTGGTAGGAGGATAAAATATGACAAATCCCAATATAGTAATGGCAAGAGTTGATGAAAGATTAATTCATGGACAAGGGCAAATTTGGATTAAAATGTTAAGCTGTAATACTGTAATTGTCGCAAATGATAAAGTTAGCGAATCAGTGATGGAACAAACACTGATGAAAACAGTAGTTCCGACTGGCATAGCGGTAAGATTCTTCTCACTTCAAAAAGTAATCGATGTTATTCATAAAGCAAGTCCTGAACAAACTATTTTCCTAGTTGTTAAAAGTTTAGAGGATGCTTTAAAACTTGTTGAAGGTGGCGTTCCTATTGCACATCTAAATATTGGCAATATACATAATAGTGAAGGTAAAGAAAAAGTAACACGTTCTATTTTCTTAGGTAAAGAAGATAAAGAAAACATAAAAACATTAATCGATAAATATAAAGTTACATTTGATACAAAGACAACACCTAACGAAGGCAATGCAAGTGCTGAAGTTAATATTGAAGAATATATATAAGGAGAAAAAGCATGGAAATCACATTAGTTCAAGCCCTATTAATTGGCTTATGGACAGCATTCTGTTTTTCAGGTATGCTTCTAGGAATTTATACAAATCGTTGTATCGTATTATCATTTGGCGTAGGAGTAATTTTAGGAGATCTTCCTACTGCATTATCAATGGGTGCCTTATCTGAATTAGCATATATGGGATTTGGCGTAGGGGCTGGAGGAACAGTTCCACCAAACCCAATTGGCCCTGGCATCTTTGGGACATTGATGGCAATTACAAGTAATGGAACAATTACACCTGAAGCTGCTTTAGCACTATCTACACCAATTGCAGTAGCCATTCAATTCGCACAAACATTTGCGTATACTGCATGTGCAGGTACACCAGAAAGTGCAAAGAAAGCAATTATGAAGGGAAACTTCAAAAGCTTCAAAATGGTTTCAAATACTACAATCGTTCTATTTGCGATTATTGGTTTTGCATTAGGGTTTGGAGGATCGATTTCAATGGAAGCATTATTGAAACTTGTTGAATATATCCCAGCATTATTGTTGAATGGATTAACAGTAGCAGGAAAAATGTTGCCTGCAATTGGGTTCGCTATGATTCTATCTGTAATGGGTAAGAAAGAATTAACACCTTTCATTTTACTTGGATATGTATGCGCATCTTATTTAAAACTTCCAGTAATTGGAATTGCAATCGTTGGAACTATCTTCGCATTAATTGAATATTACAGAACACCGGTTCAAGCAATGCAAGTTGAAGCAAATGAAGGGGGAAATCATGATGACTGGATCTAATAAATTAACAAAGAAGGATTATATTACTACATCGTTAAGAGCGTTCTTTCTACAAAATGGATTTAACTATAGCAACTATCAAGGAACAGGATATGCGTATGTAATGTATCCAGCATTAAAGAAAGTATATGGACATGACGAAGATAAATTAAAATCAATTTTAGTGGATAACTGTGAGTTCTATAATACAAATCCTCATTTCCTTCCATTCATTACAAGTCTTCATCTTGTTATGTTAGAAAATAATATGAGTGAAGAAGAAAGTCGTGGTATTAAGATGGCTTTAATGGGGCCCCTTTCTGGTATTGGGGATTCATTATCACAATTTTGTTTAGCACCATTATTCTCAACAATCGCCGCTTCACTTGCAAGTGAAGGACTAATTGCAGGACCAATCATCTTCTTGTTGGCGATGAATCTAATTTTAACTACTATTAAAATCACAACAGGTTTATATGGATATAAACTAGGTGTAAGCGTTGTAGATAAACTAAGTCAACAAATGGGAACTATTTCTAAAATCGCAAATACAATTGGTGTTACAGTAATTGCGGGATTAGCTGCAACGTTTGTAAAAATTAATGTGCCTATTAGCTTAGCAGCGGGTGAGTTAAATAAAGATCTTAATCAATCAATTGTATCAATTCAAGGTATGTTAGATAAAATTGCTCCAAGTCTATTACCAATGCTCTATACATTAATTGTATATTACTTAATTAAGAAAAAAGGTTGGACAACATATAAACTTGTTATTCTTACAGTAATTGTAGGAATTGTTGGTTATGGCTTTGGAATTTTAGCTTAGTATTGTAAAAAGAAATCTACACTGTAGATTTCTTTTACTAGAGGAGAGTGTAATGAATAAACTTGAAAAAATTATTGAATATTTGCAAATTGATAAAATGAATGTCTATTTTATTGATGAAATTGAAAATAAGAAAGTTATCAATTATGCCAATCAAATTTGCGAAAATATATTTTCATTTACAAAACCTTGGGATATGGAAAGATGTAGTAAACCGTTCAAACTTTCCAATAAAATAAATTGGAATGAAATAGTTAATGATGATGAAGAATGGACATTCATGCTAAATCGTATGAGTTATCTAAGAGATTTAATAATTGCATACATACTTACAAAAGAAGAAAAATATAGTGCGAAATGTCGAGGGTTAATACTTGAATAGAAGACCATCATGATATCGAATATTCATTGTCAACACGTACACTTGATACTGCAATAAGAATTGAGATTATTTTTGAAGCGTGTATTTTCTTAGGCTATTTTGGTAAGTTATCACACGATGATAAAGAAATAATCACAGAAAGTATCATCAAACAGATGAAATATTTGAAGGATAATTACATCATAAAATATCGCTTAAGTAACTGGGGTTCAATTCAGACTTCGATACTTTTAGCTTTAAGTCCATATTTTTCTATGGAAAAAAATGATATTGAGTTATGGGCTAATCAAGAACTAATTGAACAATTAAAAATTCAAGTTAATAAAAAAGGAATGCATTGGGAACAGTCAACAATGTATCATGTTGAGGTACTTAATTCATTATTCAAATTAGTACAATATAGACAGTATTTAGATATCCCTTGTGATGAAGCATTAATCACGGTTATCATCGAAATGACAGATGCATTATTTCAACTAACTTATCCTAATGGATATATGGAAAATTTTGGAGATAGTGATCGAACATGTACAGATGATATCTTCGTCAAAGCAATAGCGATTCTTAAAATGAATCGATGGAAGACAAAAGTATATAAAAAAGATTATGAAACAATTTTAACTTTAGGGTCAAGGACAATTAATGATTATGAAAAACTAGGAATGAATAAGAATTTTAGCTTGAATTTTATTGATGAAGATACAGGAATCTATTTGTTGAAGAATGGGTGTGAAAATGATTTTTCAAGCACGATGTTTGTGAATGGGTCACTTGGAAGCGGCCATGGACATTGTGATAACTTACATGTATCTTTATGTTATAATGGTGAATTTATTTTGACAGATTCAGGAAGATATACCTATCGTGAAGATCATGAATTAAGACCCTATCTGAAGTCAATGAAAGCACATAATACGGTTATTATTGATGATAATCCACACTCAATTCCAGAAGGAAGTTGGAGTATTAAAGAATTTTGTAAACCACTTAAAAACTATGAAAATAGTATGTGTGAAATTCATTACTTAGAAGGTTGCTTAGTAGCGAGTAAACAAGGATTATTTCATCAAAGAAGAATAGTGACAATTGATTGTGGAATATGGATGATTCTTGATGAAATCAATGTTTTAGGTAATCATACTTCCACTTCATATTTTCATTTTGATCCTGAAATTAAAGTGAATCTTAAGGATAAGGATATTGAAATACTATCGAAGAAAAACAAATTAAAAATGATTTATAGTGGTGATGCAAAAATTCAAAATGAGTTTATGTCATTAAACTATAATGAACTATCAAACCAAGATGTAATTCTAATTGAAAATGAATTTCAAGGTCTTGAAATTTTACCAATAATAATAATAGATGAAAAGATAAAAATAGAAGAAGTTGAAGTAATTCAAGGTGAAAGTATAGTGAAAGATGATGATTTATTTATCGCAAGAAAATTTAAAGTTTCATCCACCTTGAGTTATACCGTTATCCTATTTCACAAAGAGGTATTTAAAGGTCAAAAAATATTTGTTTCTGAAGGTTGTTCATTCCATGGTCAAGCTATAGTAATAAAGGAAGAAAATGGGAATAAGAACCTGTTTGTATTACGACATTAGTAGTGTATGAATACTGTAAATGTGATATACTACAAAGTAAATTAAGATTAGAGAACGGAGATATAAAATGAGCAGTAAGTTGACAATAAATGATATTGCTAGGCTATCAGCTACATCTAAAACAACAGTTTCTTTTTATCTAAATGGGAAAACAGATAAGATGTCTCAAAGTACGCAAGAAAGAATAAAAAATGTAATTGAAAAAACAAATTATCAACCCAATGCAATTGCACGTTCTTTAAATGCTAAAAGCATGCAATTAATTGGTGTAATTATTGGAGACATTACAAATACATTTGCAAATCAAATCGTCAAGGGAATAGATGATGTTGCAAAAGAGAAGGATTATCAACTAATAATTGGAAATAGTAA
>JAVWJF010000114.1:0-7641 GCA_036639195.1 Longicatena sp. | reverse complement strand
AGTGTAGAACGCTATGAAATTATTGAAGAACTTGTAAGAGCATATCTGGAAGACGATAAGTAATGCGTGTTCTAGGGCTTGATTTAGGCAGTAAAACACTTGGTGTGAGTGTAAGTGATGCACTTGGTATGATTGCTCGTTCAGTAGAAACGATTCGTTTCGAAAGCGATGATTATGATAGTGCATTTGAACAAGTACAAAAACACATCAAGGAATTCCAAGCTGACACCGTAGTTCTTGGCTTGCCTAAACATATGAATGGTGATGTTGGAATACGTGGTGATATTTCTATCATGTTTAAAGAGAAACTAGAAACATTAGGTGTAAACGTTGTTCTTTGGGATGAACGCCTTACAACGGTTGCGGCTGAACGTATTTTGATTGCGGCAGATGTATCACGTAAGAAACGTAAAAAAGTCATTGATCAAATGGCAGCAGTGCAAATATTGCAGGGATATTTAGATAGTAAATACTAGGGGCTCAGCGAGCCCTTTTAGTTCTAGGAGGAGAAAATATGTTAGATTCTAATAGCTTATATGTAACAGATGAACAAGGGAATGAGAAAAGAATGGAAATTCTTTTTACGTTTAATGATGAAAATCGTGGTAAGAACTACGTAGTATTCGTAGATCCTGATGAAGAAAGCGATGAAGTATTTGCATCTGCTTATGATGAGGGTGGAAACTTGCTTCCTGTAGAAAGTGATGAAGAATGGCAAATGATTGAAGAAGTTATTGGTGCCTTCCAAGAAGATGAGGAAGCAGTGGATGAATAAAGAAGTATTCAAGAATAAAAAGGTACTCATCCCAGTTATCATTGCGGTTGTTGTGTTGGTTCTTGGTGTTGGTGGTTTTACTTATTATTCCAGTTCTTTGGGAGCAGTAAGCTCTAGTAAAGATCCTGTGGTGTTTGAAGTAAAGACAGGTGAAACATCAGAAACAATTTTAGCAAATCTAAAAGCGAATAATTTAATCAAAAATACAACCATGGCAAAACTATATATGAAAATGAATGGTTTATCTGATATGAAGGCAGGGAATTTTTCTATTGATCGTTCTATGAGTACCAAAGAAATCTTAGAGATTTTAAACGATACTACGAAAGCAAAAGATGAACAAGTACAGATTACATTTAAAGAGGGTATGTGGGCAAAAGATGTTGCCAGTGAAGTAGAAAGCAAATTAGGTGTTTCTAAAGATGAGTTGCTTACACTATGGAATGATGATACATATTTAAGTGAACTCATGAAGAGTTATCCTTTCTTAACGAAAGATATTCTAAATTCACAATATCGAGTGAAATTAGAAGGGTATTTATTCCCAGAGACATATACTTTTAAAAAAGATGCAACTGCAAAAGAAGTTACGACAACCTTTTTGGATCATTTTGGTACAATCTATGATAAGTATAAGAATGAAATTAGCAAAAGTGGGTATAGTGTACAAGAGATTGTTACACTATCAAGTGTTGTACAATATGAAGCAGCTAAGAAATCAGATATGGATATGATTGCGGGAGTATTCTACAATCGTTTGAAACAGAACATGCCTTTACAATCAAGTGTAACCGTATGTTACGCATTATATGATAACCTTACAAGCAGTGATGATTGTGAAATTCAAACAGATATCAATTCTCCATATAATACATACCAAGTGTCTGGACTTCCTATTGGACCAATCTTGAATCCTGGAGAAGAAGCAATTCATGCGGTATTAAATCCAAAAGATAGCGAGTATTTATATTTCGTTGCGGATATTTATGGTGATGGAACCGTGTATTATGCAAAAACATTGAATGAACAAGAAGCAAACATCGATAAGTATGGACTTAGAAAATAGAGGCTGTTATGAGAAAGATGATCGTTATTGGAATTGCTGGAGGTAGTGCTTCAGGAAAAACTTCTATTTCAAAACAATTGAAAGAAACTTACGAAGATACTAGATCTGTTGTAATTATTCGACAAGATGATTATTATAAAGATCAATCCCATATGGTGATGGAAGAGCGAGTGAAAACTAACTATGACCATCCATTTGCGTTTGATAATGATCTATTGGTATCACAGTTGTCTGCTTTAATGGCAGGGAATGAAATACAAAAACCCGTATATGATTTTGTGGAGCATACTCGTTCTACAGATATCGAAGTGATTGAACCAAGTGATGTGCTTGTGTTAGAAGGCTTGTTCGTGTTAGAGAATGAAGAACTTCGTAATTTATGCGACATTAAAATATTTGTAGATACGGATGCAGACTTGCGTTTTATCAGAAGACTCTTACGTGATGTGAAGAAGCGTGGGCGTACTTTAGATTCTGTTGTAGAGCAATATATTGGTACAGTACGTGATATGCACAATCAATTTGTGGAACCAAGTAAGCGATATGCCGATATTATCATTCCTGAGGGTGGTAAGAATGTTGTGGCTATCGATCTATTACTTACGAAAATTAGTAGTATTATTTCAGGGAATATGGTATAATAACGAGCGAATAGGAGTGAAATCATGGCTCAAGAAGAAAAATTTTTAGTAACAAAAGAAGGTTTAGATGAATTATTAAAAGAACAAGATCGTTTGATTCACGTTGTACGTGATGAGGTTATTCGTGAGCTTCAAGAAGCTCGTGCACAAGGTGACCTTAGTGAAAATGCGGACTACGATGCTGCAAGAGATCATCAAGCACAAGTAGAAGCAAGAATTCGTGATTTGGAGGCAATGATCTCAAAAGCAGAAATTATTGAAGAAGATAAGAAATCTGCAAATCGCAAAACAATTTCTTTAGGTTCTACGGTTACAATTTTAGATATGGACACAAATGAAGAAGAAACATATACTATCGTTGGTTCTATCGAATCTGATCCATTAAATGGAAGATTATCAAACATTACACCACTTGCAAATGCTCTTATGGACCATAAAGCAGGGGATGTTGTGGAAGTAATGACAGAAGATCCATACAATGTAAAAATCGTTTCATTAAAATAATCCTTAATTGGATTATTTTTTTTAGGATTTTTACCATAGAATCTCGTATATAAATAGTGGAGGGGTTCTATGAAAAAAATAATTCTAGTTTTATTTTTATTATGTTTGTTTTATGGACGTTTTGAGTATGTAGACTTAAGTAAGTATGGAAGTACAACAAAAAAGATTGAGGTGAAAGGAGAAGTAGAGAAACCTGGAGTTTATACAACGGATGTTCATGCCAGTATTAAAGAAATTCTAGCATTGGCTGGAGGGGTAAAGGAGAATGGGGATACTTCTCATTTAAACCTTACAGAAGATATTGTAAATCATGGTGTTATTGTTGTGAAAGAAAAAGCCACTAAGAAGCTTGTCTCTATCAATTCTGCTTCACTAGAAGAACTTGATACACTTTCTGGAATTGGTCCAGCAGTAGCTAGTAGAATTATCGCATATCGTACACTTCATCCATTTCTTACACTTGAACAATTGAAAGAAGTAAAAGGAATAGGAGATAAGTTATATGATAAGTTGAAGGATGATATTGCCCTATGAAAAACACTTGGTTATTAATAGGAATGATCTGGTTGTTTTCGAAATGGATTCCATATACAACACTTCTTGTAGTGTTCTTACTTTGTATGACACTGTTTTATTTAAAGCACTATAAAATTCACGTTGTATTTTTTATATGTATCATCCTTGTTTTTCTGCAGTGTTGTGGAACTTCACAACACCCAAAGCCAGTTTCAAAGATCGTACAAATAAAAGAAATAAAAGCAAATTATGTAATCGCATCTACTGGTGATTATAAGGTTGTACTGTATGGAGTTGATCAGATAAATTTTGATGATGTCATTGAAGTAAAAGGTGAATATCAATATATTCAAACAATACATAATATTCAACAATTTAGTTTTGAGAAATGGTTGAATCGAAAATCGATTTATTATCAAATGAACGTGAAGACTTACAAGGTTATACAAGCAGGAACAGGCATACGTTCTATGCTTTATCAGCGTATCTCAATGTTTCAGAATAAAGATGTTGTGGAATGGATAAAATCCTTATTGTATGGCATCCACGAGGACGATGTGTCCTTCTTTGTGACATCAAGTGGTATGCACATCGCATTCTTGATGTATCTCTTACAGAAGGCTCTACAGCGTAAGTTATCCAAACGTAGTGCAAGTTTTATTGTCTTTCTTGGTATTGGGGGTATGGCGTATTGCACTTTACTTTCATCCACCCTGATACGAATCCTTTGTTTTTCTTTGGTCTCTTATTTATTTCACAATTCATCTAGATACGATACATTAGGAATAAGTATGTGCTTTGTGCTTTTGTTGTTTCCCTATATGGCTTATGAAGTTGCATTCTTATTGCCAGTTGGATTTCGTCTTTTGTCCTTGTTTAACATTCAAAAAAGGAATGCTATGATCAGTTCACTATGCTTTATGATTCCTTTTCAATTGCATTTTTTTCACAGCTTTAACCCAATACAGATTCTTTCATTCCGTATCTTTCGTACAATCTATGCCATGTTGTATTTGTTGGCAGGGGGAATGGTATTATTTCCTATGAAAGGATTATTAGATATTTCGATGCATTTGTATGAATTCGTAAGGACTTTGGAATCGTGGGGGTGGGATGTATATTTTACACCTAATATCTTTTGGTTATTGTTATGGATTTATTATTTTATGAAGTATTTAAGTTATCGCAAAAATGACTTAAAAATATTATGTATGT
Organism: Longicatena sp.; assembly: GCA_036639195.1. Classification (GTDB taxonomy): domain Bacteria; phylum Bacillota_I; class Bacilli_A; order Erysipelotrichales; family Erysipelotrichaceae; genus JAVWJF01. The sequence goes on along the minus strand of JAVWJF010000114.1, from coordinate 2,924 downwards.
TGTTGGCTTTTATTCCATGCGCACCATATATAGATTCTTTTGGAGAAATCTATATGCTAGATGTAGGGCAAGGAGATTGTACACTAATTACACTGCCATTTCATCAAGGTACCATGTTAATCGATGTGATGGGAAGTTTATATGAAGATATACCGAAAGACATCATTGTTCCATTGTTAAAGGAGAAAGGAATACATGCAATCGATAAAGTGATTATCACCCATGAGGATTATGATCATAGTGGAGGGTTAAAACAATTACAGGATTTAATTCCAGTGAAAGAAGTAATTCGTACTAAACAGAAAGAAACATCACTAGGAAATCTTCGCATTCCTTTTATCATAGAGAACTATGAAGGTAAAGATGCGAATGAAAATAGTATCGTGACATATCTAGAAGTGTTTGATATTTCAGCTTTGTTTATGGGGGATGTTGGAATAGAGGGGGAAAGAGAATTGTTAAAACAATATCCCAATATGGAAGTGGATATATTAAAGGTAGGACATCATGGAAGCAACACGTCTTCTTCGATTGAATTCTTGCATCAAATACGTCCGCAAATCGCCTTAATATCTGCTGGAAGAAACAATCGTTATCATCATCCAAGCACACAAACCCTTGAAAGAATGCGCTTTGAGAATATATATCCACTTATTACTTCGGAAAATGGTGCAGTTTCTATAAAATTTTGTAAATATTTCGCTTTTTATAGGACGGCAGACAATGAATTTGGTATAATAAACAACAGGTGATAAGAATGAACTATATACTGCATGGAGAAGAACAGTTTCGATTACAAGAAGCATTGCGTAAAATTGTACAATCGTATATGGAACAAGGCGATGAAATGAACACCATTGTTTATGACGCGCTGAAAAGTGATGTTCATGTGTTGTTAGAGGATGCGCAAACAATACCGTTTTTTTCGCAGCATAAAGTAATCCTTATCCAAAATGCGAACTTTTTAACTACGAGTGATGATACAGGATGGGACTTGGTTCCTCTAGAAGCATATTTGAACGATCCATTAGAATCTACGATTCTTATATTTATCACAACTACGGATAAGTTGGATGCTCGCAAAAAAATCGTTAAAAAAATGAAAGAAACATGTAAGGTCATGGTGTTTTCTAAAGTAGACGATCAAGAAAAAATACGGTATGCAAATGAACAGATTACAAAACGTAATTTGGTACTTGATTATGCGGCAAAAGAGTTGTTACTGTTACGATTGCCTAATGATATACGTTCCATTCAAAACGAACTAGGTAAACTTGAACTGTTTGGAGGAACGATTACACGTGAAATCGTAGAAGACCTTGTGACGCGTCCGATTGAAGAAGATGTATTTCAATTGGTAAATGCAGTTGTGGACAAGGATTTAAAGAAAGCATTTCATGTGTGGGCAGATATGCAAGTCTTAAATAAAGATGCAATCTTTTTGATTGCTACTTTAGCTTCGCAGTTTCGCTTACTTTATCAGGTACGAGTCTTAATGGATGAGGGTAGGCAAAAGGATGATATTGTTTCTATCACCAACGCACATCCATATCGTGTACAACTTAGTATGAATACAGCAAAGCGTTTAACGGCTAGGGAACTGTTATCTATACTTGAACGTCTAGCTACTTTGGATCAACAAATTAAAAGTGGTCTTATGAAAAAAGAAATTGGATTTGAAATGTTTTTATTAAGTCTTAGAGGAGAAGAATGTAAATGAAGTCATTAAAAGAATTGTACCGTGTAGGACCTGGTCCGTCCTCATCACACACGCTTGGACCACAAAGAGCAGCAGCTTTATTCAAAGAAAAGTTTCATCATGCACATCATTATGAAGCAGAATTATATGGTTCATTGTCCTTGACAGGGAAAGGACATTTAACAGACTACATCATCATCGAAACTATGAAACCAAAAGATTGCATGGTTTTATTCAAAGCGAAAGATAACTTAAAGCATCCGAATACGATGAAATTATTAGCATACAATGATAATAATGATATCTTAGGTGAATGGACTATTTATTCAGTTGGTGGTGGTGCAATACAAATTGAGGGAGAAGACAGCAAAGAGGGAAAAGATGTCTATCCTCATCATACACTAAAAGATATAGAAGAGTATTGTACATCTCATAATTGGGAATTGTGGCAGTATATTAATATGTTTGATCCATTGGATGATTATATGGACATGATTATGACACAGATGATAGCTACTGTAGATAGTGGATTATCAAAAGAGGGAACACTACCTGGTACTTTGAAATTAGATCGTGTAGCGAAAGATTTGAAATATAAAGCAGAACATAATAAAAGCGCTATTGAAAAAGAAAAGATGTTGTTATGTGCATATGCATATGCAGCCTGTGAGGAAAATGCATCAGGATGTACGACTGTAACGGCACCTACTCTTGGAAGTAGTGGAATTATACCAGCCTTAATTTATTATCATCACAAAGATTTAGGCTATTCAAAGGAATGCATTCGTAATGGCTTAAAGGTTGCGGGATTATTTGGCAACTTAATAAAAGAAAATGCTACGATTTCTGGTGCACAAGGTGGATGTCAGGCAGAGATTGGTGCTGCTGTAGCTATGGGAGCAGCGATGTCAGCCTATTTTAGAGGTCTTCCTACTGCGCAAATAGAATATGCAGCAGAGATAGGTATTGAGCATCATCTTGGACTTACATGCGATCCTGTAGGTGGCTATGTAATGATTCCATGTATCGAACGAAATGCGGTTGGTGTTTTACGTGCACTTGATTCAGCATTATTGGCTCAAAATATTAGTGAGCTAAGAGGACACAAAGTATCCTTTGATATGGTGGTTCATACAATGAATTATACTGGTAAGAAAATACCAATCGAACTACGTGAAACATCTCTTGGAGGATTAGCGACTATCGTGCCTAATACGTAAATCAG
>JAVWJF010000113.1:284-7722 GCA_036639195.1 Longicatena sp. | reverse complement strand
CAAGAAGTCTTAATGGAAATCAAAGTCGCAACTGCTTTTCCCCTTTGGTTAACAAACATTTTATCAAGTATGGCAATTTATCCAGCTTCTTTCTCGAAGTATGGAAAAATTTATTCTCAAAAATTATTCCCGGAACATAGAAAGGAGTTTACTCATGTTTCTTAGTATATTATCGGATAGTACAAGCACTCTAACACTTCAAACGACTCTATTATGCACCCTTACTTCCCTTGTCTTAGGGATAGCATGTGCAATGATTTATCGAAATGAAGAGCGTTACTCTAGAAATTTTACGGTATCCATGATGATACTTCCTACCCTTGTTCAATTTGTCATAATGTTGGTAAATGGAAATCTTGGTACTAGTGTTGCGGTATTGGGGACATTTTCCCTTGTGCGTTTTCGTAGTGTTCCAGGTTCATCAAAAGAGATATGTTATGTATTCTTAGCAATGGCAATAGGTTTGGCTACGGGTATGGGCTATATAGGATTTGCGGTTTTATTTACTTGTATCATTTTATGTATTCTTTTTATAGTTCGCAAAATACATTTAAAAGATCCATTAGAAACACAAAAGGATTTACGTATTACAATTCCTGAAAATTTGGATTATACAGAAATCTTCAATGATATATTCGAACACTTTGTAAAACGAGAGAATCTTATCAAAGTGAAAACAACCAATTTGGGTAGTATGTTTGAATTACATTATGAAATTGAGTTGAAAAAAGATGCGAAAGAAAAAGAACTCATAGATGCAATTCGTACACGTAATGGAAACTTAACAGTCATATGTTCCCGTGTAAAAATCACTCATGAAGAACTGTAGGTGAGAACATGAAGAAAACATTCTATATGGTATGTATATGTGCATTCCTTTTACAAGTTTTGAGTGGATGTTCCTCTTTTGAAGAAAACAAAGAAATACAAAATGAAACAAGCAAAAGTACTACTACATCTACAAGTATTATTGCCTATGATGAACATGATTTGGATGAGGATTATAGTGATGAAGAGGCACATAAGATTACATTTAATAAAACAAGTGTAGAAGGTGAAGGTGTTCGTGTGAGTGGTACAACAATCACTATTACAAACGCAGGTACCTATATTTGCAGTGGAACTTTAGAAGATGGAAATATCATTGTGGATAGTTCCACAGATGCTCTCATAAGGATTGTGTTAGACGATGCAAGTATCACTTCATCCTCAACTGCACCTATTTATGTAAAACAAGCAGATAAGGTGTTACTCACATTAGCCAAGGGGACAACAAATACCCTTAGCGATGCGAAAGAATACTCTGGAGTTGTGGACAATGAACCAAATGCAACCATTTTTTCTAAAGATGATTTAACGATAAATGGAAGTGGTACCCTAATTGTACAAGCACAGTATAATAATGGAATACAGAGCAAAGATGATTTAAAAATTATACATGGAACTATCCAAGTTACTTCTCAAAACCATGGTCTAGTTGGCAAAGATGTACTTGCCATAAGAGATGGAACCATCACAATTGATGCACAAGGAGATGGTATGAAAACTACCAATGCGATCGATCAAGACAAGGGTATTCTTTGTTTAGAAGAAGGAAGTGTAACTATTCAGGCCCAACAAGATGGTATGCAATCTGAAAACACATTGTATATTTACGGTGGAAATATTAAAATCACTTCTGGAAATGGAAGTAGTAACGGCACCAAAATGCGCAATGAGGCTGGATTTAATCCTTTTGAACAGAACACGAACAACGTAACACAAGACAGTGTTAGTATGAAAGGAATTAAAGCAATCTCTACCATAACAATAACGGGTGGTAATATATCCATCAACAGTGCAGATGATGCACTACATGCAAGTGATTCCATAATAATTGAGGATGGAATACTTAATTTAGAGAGTGGTGATGATGGTATTCATGCGGATCAAAACGTAACTATTCAAAAAGGAACGATTACCATTTCTCAGTCTTATGAAGGAATCGAAGGTAGCGACATATCCATAAATGGTGGTACCATACACCTTGAGGCAAGTGATGATGGTATCAACGCATCCGCCTCTACTTCTTCTACTCCTTCCCTTTCTATCACAGGTGGTTATATCTATGTGGAGGCAGATGGAGATGGTCTTGATTCCAATGGAAACATCACCATGAGTGATGGAACTCTTATTGTGAACGGTACGCAAAGTGGTGGAGATGGCGCTTTAGATTTTGATGGAACCTTTGCGATAAGTGGTGGTACTTTCATCGCATCTGGAAGTAGCGAAATGTTACAATGCCCAACCGATGTATCAAATGGAAATTTAGCTCTGATTGCCTTCACCTCTTCACAAGCGGATATGGTTCATATTCAGGACAGTGATGGTAACGCAGTAATAACCTATCAACCAACTCGTTCTTATCAAGTGCTTACGATATATACAAACAAACTCAAAAGTGGAAGTACGTATCAAATACGAACAGGTGGAAGTTCTCAAAATGGAAAAGATGGCATATATGATGACTCCCTTTACACTGGTGGAAGTCTATATCAAGAGTTTACAATAGAGACTACTACAACTACCATTGGCAATATAAACACTCGTGGAAATACGATGGGTGGAGGTCCTGGCTTTCGATAAGTACATACAAAAAAAATCGCGCGTTCACATGCGATTTTCTTGTATATAATCTTTTAATGCCAAACATCCTTCTACTACATCTTTATACGTTTCTTCAAAATTCCCACTGTACCAAGGATCCGCGATCACACCCTTGCGATGTGTATAACTTAACAGTGTATGAATTTTGTTCTCTGGGTCTCCATTACAAATACGTATCATATTCGAAATGTTTGCTTCATCCATTCCTATTAAAAAATCATACGAATCATAATCCTCCTTCGTCATCACCCTTGCGGCTCTTCTTGTATAGGGAATATGATGTTTATCCAACATCCTCTTTGTACCTCTATGCGTATCATTTCCAATTTCTTCCCTACTCGTTGCGGCAGAAGCAATCATGTAGTCTTCCTTATTTTCCCTTACCAAATCTTTCATTACAAATTCCGCCATGGTAGAACGACATATGTTTCCATGACATACAAACAATATTTTTATCATACTTTCATACTCCTCACGTAAAATTCATTTTTTGAGGAATAAAATTCCTCACCACCTCTATGGTTAATCATAGTTTTCTATATTATGTCACAAAACAGTTTCACTAATCAACTCTTAACTTTCATTTCAATTATTCATTTTGTTCCGTTTTACAACCCTTTCATACTTTAAATAGTTTAAAAGAAATTTTTGTGCGACAATTATGAAAAAGGCAGATACTAACATGATAAAATTTTCTGCCACTACTACCTAACAAACTAGCAAATGATATTTCAGGCATACCATTCATTTATCTTTATAGGCTAGTTGCTTAGTTAGTAAGAAGTCATAAAGCAACGCTTTATGCATGTCATTGTTAGACATAAAAACACAAAACAATTAAAGGAGGAATGAAAAGAAATGAAAAGTTTGAAAAAGAGAGTGAGTAAAATTCTACTGTCATTGACAATGTTATTTACAATCACATCAACAGTAATCCCGACGAAGGTATCTGCCGAAACTTATTTTGCTTCCATATCAGAGTTTAAAATTGAGGGTGAAGTTGGAAAGGAAATAACACCAGTTATCGTGGTTCTTACTATGTTTAGCAACCAAAATTGGTGGCCTATGTTCTCAGCTGGTGATGATTACACTCATGAAATTAAAGAATATTTCTTCACTAACTTTCCCGATGGTTTAAAATCCAAAGTTGTATCAGTGGATTCAGAATGCAAAATACTGACATTAGAAATATATGGAACTCCAACAAAAACGATGAATGAGGTAGCGACGATAGATCCGACTTTTAAACCTAATACAGACTCTACGATTCACATAAAAGAGCCATCATCTAACTATCGTCTTACTGTAAATTCAGGAACTGGTTCTGAAAAATATGTTACGGGTGATCTCGTAACAATCAGCGCAAATGCTCCCGCTAGTGGAAAAGTATTCAAGGAATGGCTAGTTAATCCTAGCGACGTTATACTTTCGAATGCTAAGAGTGCTACAACTACATTTACTATGCCTGATAAAAATGTAGAAGTAACTGCCATCTATGGTGATCGTATTACTCCTGTATCAGAAAATAAGCCGGTTGTTAAGAACACGAATATTACTTCCCCAAACACTGGGAATACATCTAAAACTATACTATGTATAAGTTTCTTAGCTCTTTCCGGTTGTGCATTGGGCTATGGATTGAATAAGAAAAAAGCTTTGAAAAAATAACGATTTTAAAAATTCTAAAGAAAAGTTATGGCTTTATCCATAGCTTTTTTTATTCTAGATACAAAATAATTATGTATCTAGTACATAGACAATGTATGCATTGTACGAAGTGTTTGATAATCGAAAATTGTAGAAGATTAGCTTATATAGAACATATGAATACCTCTCGTCTGAAAAAAACTTATTTTACTGGAAGTATTCTATCACGAATAATGGTATAATATACGTTAAGGTAAGGTGATTTCATGGAATTGACGTCTGCACAAATTAAAGATTTTGCGGGTAGTGAAGAGCTCTATCAAAGGGCAGAAACAATGGTAAAGGAAGGGCGTATCGTATCTCTTGATATCGATGATTTTAGTAATCCACAATTGATACTAATCAATGCGACCATTAAAGATGAGAAACAATATCATGAAGTGAATATGTCGATTGAAAAAGACGATGAGATTGTACGTGCCCATCTATGCAATTGTAAAGAACATCAAACAAAATTAACCTGTGCACATTGTTGTGCAGTCCTATTAAAAGTAAAACAAGATCAAGAGTCCATGCAAAAACAGGATCAACCTGTACAAGCTAGTATTGTACATGATAACTATGCATTGCATGTTATGAACGCTTATGAGGAACAAATCGTATATTCTTCTTTGGCTATGAATTTAAAACAGTCCATTCATGTAGAACCTGTATTAGAACTACGAAAAAAGAAGATTATGGCGCTTACCTTAAAGGTTGGAAATGAGAAACGCTATATTGTAAAGGATATCCGTGGTTTCTTAGATGATATCGCACAGAACGTAAAAAAGAGCTATGGAAAAGACTTGGAATTTCTCCATAACTTACACAGTTTTGATGAAGAAAGCCAAGAACTGATTCAGTTTATGATTCGTCATAGTTATGATATTTTATACTTTGAACATAATGAAGCTTTGCAAAGTTGCCCCCAAGCGCGCAATCTGTGTTTTACTCCAGATGCATTGGATGAGTTTTTCACAATGTATAATGGAACGGATGTAATGCATCGTATGAAAGAAAAGATGCTTATCAATATGCGTTTTCAAGATGGAAACCCAAAGCTTCAGTTAGAAGTAAAAAGAAAAGAAGATGAATCTTTTGAAATTAGCTTGAATACGACGGATTTCAGGGTACTAGAAGGTAGATCTCACATCTATGTATTGATGGATCATATCTTATATCGTTGTGATAAAAAGTATTCAAAAGATTGTGTGTTATTGTTAAATGCATATGTACAAAAGAAAAGCTCATTAATTATATCTCATGATTTTATGCGTAATTTCTATAACAGTGTACTGATGAACGTAAAACATCATATTCCTATTATTGGTGATGATATCAGTGAGTATGCACCACTACCACTCGAATGTAAAGTCTATATTGATATGCCTAAACATAATGTGATTAGTGCGAAATTGTTATACTGTTATGGAAATGAAGAATACAATGCATTCTCTACGAACACATTAAGTTCTTCTCGTTCCTTTCATGAAGAGATTGCGACGCGTCTTGTCTTTACAAAATATATGAAACGTATTGATGGGTTAGAAGGTCTTGCGTATATCGAACATTCTCAGGATGCAATTTATGAGTTTTTAGATAAGGGTATCGAAGAACTTTCTAACACGTGTGAAATTTACGCAACAGATAAATTTAAAAAGCTACAAATCAAAGACAGTGTCAATATTTCTATGGGTGTACGTATTGAAAGTGATTTATTAGAAATCAATTTTGATACCTTTGACTTTCCAGTTGAGGAACTTTCTCAAGTATTGGAAGCTTATCGTTTGAATAAACGTTATTATCGCATGAAGAATGGTTCTTTTGTGAACATTGAAGATAGTGCACTACAAGAATTATCTAGTATCCTAGAAGGAATTCATGTAGGTGATAAAGAAATTAGCAGTGGAAGTGTGAAAGTACCAAAATATCGTTCCCTCTATATCGATAACAATTTAAAAGATACCAATCAAATCAAAGTAGATCGTGATTCTTCTTTTAAAGATATTGTACGCGGTGTTCATAACGTTGCGGATAGTGATTTTCAAGTACCTGAATCACTAAAGGGTATTTTACGTAATTATCAAAAGGTTGGATTTCGTTGGTTAAAGACTATGGCAGCATATGGTTTTGGAGGAATCCTTGCGGATGATATGGGAATTGGTAAAACTATTCAAGTAATCACCTTGTTAGAAGATGAGAAGATACAACATCCAAAGACCTTATCTCTAGTAGTTTGCCCATCCTCTTTGATTTTGAACTGGGAAAGTGAGATTCATAAATTCTCTAAGATTTTATCTTGTATCCTCATATCAGGAACGAGTGAAGAAAGAAAACAACAGATTAAAGATTGTAAAAACTATGACATTGTCATTACAAGTTATGATTATATAAAACGAGATATGGAATACTATGAAGATATTACCTTCACTTATGAAATCATAGATGAAGCACAATACATTAAAAATCATTTAACAAAAAATGCTTTAGCAGTAAAAGCCATACAATCCAAACATCGCTTTGCGCTGACTGGTACACCAATTGAAAATTCCCTAGCGGAATTATGGTCAATCTTCGATTTCTTAATGCCTGGATATTTATTCAGCTATCATTATTTTAAATCAGAGTTTGAATTTCCGATTGTAAAAGAACAAGATCAGGCTACTTTAAAAGAGTTAAAGAGAATGGTAGAACCATTTATCTTAAGACGTATTAAAAAAGATGTATTAAAAGAATTGCCTGAGAAAGTAGAACACACGATGTTAGTGGAAATGGATGATGAATCTCGTAAACTATATATGGCAAACCTAAGTATGATACGACAAGATTTACAAACCAATTTCAAAGAAAAAGGGTTTGAAAATAGTAAGATTATGATTTTGAGTATGCTTACTAGATTGCGTCAGATTTGTTGCGATCCTCGCTTACTATATGAAAATTATCATGGGATAGGAAGTAAAGTAGAAGCATGTGTAGAGTATATTGAAAGCTGTATCTCTTCAAATAAAAAAGTGCTTTTATTCTCTCAGTTTACATCTCTTTTATCACTTATCCAAAAAGAACTCGAAAAAAGAGAAATTAATTTCTATTTATTAAAGGGAAGCAC
>JAVWJF010000113.1:0-274 GCA_036639195.1 Longicatena sp. | reverse complement strand
CAAAAATCATGCGACAACAATACGTGAATGCGTTTAATACAGATGCGACTCCAGTCTTCTTGATTTCCTTGAAAGCAGGAGGAACTGGATTAAATTTAACCAGTGCTGAAGTTGTTGTTCACTTTGATCCATGGTGGAATGTATCTAGTGAGAATCAAGCGACAGATAGAGCGTATCGTATTGGACAAGAAAATAATGTTCAAGTATTCAAGCTTATTACTCAAAATACAATAGAAGAAAAAATTAAAGAGCTTCAAGATAGAAAAACAGGGCT
>JAVWJF010000112.1:0-7764 GCA_036639195.1 Longicatena sp. | reverse complement strand
TCTTTTACTAATCATTTTTTTACTCCATTCTTCGTATACAGAATGGAAATTATCTGGTTTTATTTTTTCAGGACGTCCAAATCGTACCCCTTTAGCCTTTGCTGCTTGAATACCTTCCGATTGCCTTTGTCTAATATTATCTCGTTCAATTTGTGCAACATAGGACATCAACTGCAAGAATATATCAGTGATTACTTTCCCTGTTAAACCATTTGTTTTCACACGAGTATCAAGGATAGGACAATCTAAAACTACAATATCGATTCCCTTTTTCCTTACTAAAAAAGACCATTGCTCGATAATTTCATCGTAGTTTCTGCCCAAACGATCAATTGCTTTAACATAAAGCACATCACCTTCTTTTAAAACACGAATAAGTTTTCTATAGTTGGTTCTAGCGAAGTTTTTACCAGATTCATAATCAACAAAACATCTTTCAACATGTACACCAACATTTTGCAAAGCAATATACTGACGATCAGCGTTTTGATCTTTTGTAGATACGCGTATATAACCGTATTCCATTTCACTTTCCTCCTTTCTAATATGTAACCTTAATTACATTATTAAAAAGTATTATAGCAATCATTACGTAAATTTTTTTACAATTTTCCATTTTACATTCTATTACTCATTTCATCATTATCAAAGACTAATAACGTATATTGATTTAATGTGCGTTTTGTAAATAAAAGATTGATAAAACGCTCCGCTTGTTGTGATAATGAAATCCCATTTTCAGGTATTCTTGCATCATCACTTTCAAAGCAATTATGAAGTTTCTTTTTAAGTTCTTTCTTGTGATACAATTTTTTATGGATACATGATAGTTGTTCCATCGTCAAGAAACAAATTCGATATTTTGGTTTACAGTAAAGATAGTTCAATTTATGTTCTTCTAACTCACTGCAATTCAAAATTTGATTCTTTATCTTTGAATAAAAATTGCTTGGCATTTCCATAAAATCATCCATATCGATAATATGATTTTCGAAATTTTGATTTTCATCAATTCCAAGCAAATAGTCCATTCTTTTAGCTTCCTGCATACTTAACATTTCGTTGATACAGGATTCATCTACAACAAATACAGCCGAAAGTTTCACACATACACCTTCCTTTCTTTCAAATATATGTAACATTAAAAAACAAAATATTGCACAAGTGCTTAAATAAAAATAAAGTAGGTGAATTATGCCTACTTTAACCTCTACATTCTTATTCAATTTCAACATTTATCTTTTTTATTATATAGTTATGAATACAAACATATGAGATATACCTCTAGACCTGCTATGGTAAAAAAGCAGAATTATTGAGTACTCTATAAAGAACAATTCTGTTTATTGGTTTTATCATAATCATAAAGACGAAAAGATGCACATTGTTAAAAATAAAGCGATTGACTTCATTCGTCGTACAATACTGCATATTCCAGATCATCACTTTCGTACAATTCGTTATTACGGTTTCTATTCTACTGCTTCTAAAACATCTCTTAAGCAATGCCGCGAACTGTTAGGTGAAAAATATAAGAACGATTTTAATGAACAAGTAAGAAAAGAAAAATGTGGTTTTCTTTTTAAGTACATAGAAACTCGCAATTCATTGGAGGTTTAAAAAATGAGCGAGAATACAGAAAGCAGTATTTTGATGGAATTCGAACATTGCGGATACACAGAAAAAGCCTCTGTTTAGGTACTTGAAGGATTAAATGATTTTTGAAATGATAAAACTTATCAAATGTGTTCTCCTGAATGCAATCATACAATGTTTAAATCAAATACTTGAAATCACTGTTTATAAGTTATTTTTATAATGTCTATTTGGGTATTATTTTTTGTAACTTTTATTATTTCTAAGTGACGAAACCAATATCTTAATATAAAAACAAAGTCTTTACGACCTTGTTTTTGTGAATTTTAAGAATCTTCTTCAGCACTGCGATAAAAGCGAATGGTAACTTTGAATAAATCTCCATCAATTTGGATTTTCATATTTCCACCAAGGAGTTCTGTAAAGCTTTTTGCGATTGCTAAGCCCAATCCACTACCTTCTGTATTACGGGATTTATCTCCTCTAGTAAATCGTTCCATGATTTCTTCAGGGTCGAAGTTAAGCTCACTCTTTGATACATTTTTGATAGATACTTCTACCATTGATCCAAAGTCTTCAACATTTACGTATACTCTGGTTTTCTCTAATGCATATTTTGAAACATTACTGATAAGATTTTCAAATATACGATATGCCTTTTGAGAATCCAAAGATAGAATTACTTTATCTTTTGGAAACTGATTACGTAATTGTAAATGTCTTTGTTTTAATGATACATCACACTCTGTCTCCACTTGTTGAAGTAGGGATAAAACATCTACATCCATATATTCTAATGCGACGCTACCGCTATTAGCCTTGCTAATTTCAAATAGATTTTCAATCAAGTGCTTCAAACGTGCAGAGCTATCTTCCAAAATACCAACATATTTTGCTCGTGTTTTCTGATCCAACGATGGATCTTTCAATAAATCGATATAACTAATCATCGATGTTAGTGGTGTTTTTAGATCATGGGAAACATTCGTTATAAGTTCTGTCTTCATTTTCTGTGAATGTACTTCTTGTTCAACTGCATTTTGGAAGTCTGTTTGAATCACTAGAATGCTCTCTTTTAAAGTATTAAACATTCCCATATCATCTTCTACATTCTGATGAAAATCTCCTTTTGACAATCTACATATAACATCCGATAATATATCATGATCTTTTTTCATCGTTTTAAAATATTTATATAGTAAAACATAAATTACTCCAGCATATAGTATCAATAATAGAATCAGTGTTTTAAGCGTGTTCGAAGAAACAAATATGAACATAATAAACAATACTGCTAGTGCGTTTAAAGCAGATATAATTACAAGTTTCTTTTTCATTAAGGATGAAAAACTTACCGTGCTAATATAGCGCTTAAATCTCTGTGCACTTTCATCTACATTACTTAACAAATGATAAACATCACTAGTATCTTTTGCTAGTTTTTTCGTGCTTTTAAAATATATTTTTTTACATATAAAGATAGCTAATGCAGGGAATAGATAAATGATCATAAATCCAAATAACCCTACTAGCATATTTATGAAACTACTATAAAAAGCAATTAATGTTGATATTCTTGCCGCCTCAGTAAACAATACAACATGAACAACCACAAGACCTATTAGAACTAAACAAGCTCCTTGTTTTGTAATCGCCCATTCAATCAATTTTGATTTTTTCATGGCTTCAAATGGCAACAAGAGTATTACCAAGAGGAAGAACCCTAAGATAATGAAATAACAACCTATTACATTAGAAGCTTTATAATGCTCGAAGTACAGATTACTATTATCATAACTTGTATAAGTAGTTGTTTCCCCAATATCAATACTTTTCAATGCACTTGGTGAAAGCGCAAATACAAAATCTACATCTTTTATGTTCTTTATAGATATGTTTGGTATGTCCGCTGTATAATCTGCAGCAACCCTTTGAAAGGTAGTATTTAAGGTTAATGAATCATACATTGTATTGCTCATAGCTATATTCAGATTACCATATTTGTCTATAGTAAAGGCTACATACCAATATGAATCATATATTTGTACAGGATTTCCATCAAAATAGCCTTCTAGTAAGTCATCATTTACATATTCCTTTGTAACATCTGAATGACCTCTTATATAGTATTGTAGCTGTGGTAGTTCTTGTTGTGATTCTTTTGCTCCTTCGGTTATGGCTGTTTGAAAGTTAGTCCTTGTTTGTTCATCTAGCTTTTCCGCATCCCATAATAACAAGTCAGAAGTAATTTTTGGAATATCTTCTTTTGGGGTTATGCCTTCTAAATACGTAAGATATAATGGAACACTTGCTTTCAATACTTTCTCCATGATTTCTGTAGAATTCATGTATGTTTGCTTTATCTCAATTTCTTGATCGAATTTAAATGTTTCGTTAGCATCATTTGATGCCATTCTATATAAACCAGGTCCAAACCCAACCATGATTAAGGATGCCACAAATATTAACACAAACAAGATTCTAGTCTGTTTGCTTATCCTATGCTTTTTCATAAGTACCTCCTTTTATTGTTTTTCAATTTTATAACCAACTCCCCATACCACTTTTATATAAGTAGGACGTTTTGCATCGATTTCTATCTTCTCTCTTAAGTTTCGAATATGTACCATAACCGTTTCCGTATTTATAGCACTCTCTTTCCAAACATTTTCATATATTTCTTCACTTGAAAAAACTCTTCCAGGATATTCCATGAACATTTCTAATATTTTAAATTCAATCGGCGTAAGTTTCTTTTCATCTCCGTTCACAAATACAACTTTTTGATCTTTGTGAAGTTCAATTCCACCCAATAGCAAAACATCTTTTTCTTCTTTGCATTCTTTCTTTGAAAGATAGCGCTCATATCTTCTAAGTTGTGCATGTACTCTTGCCAATAATTCCATTGGCACAAATGGTTTACATACATAATCATCCGCTCCGATATTTAATCCAGTTATTTTGTCAATATCTTCTGATTTCGCAGATAAAATGATGATTGGAAAATCATAAGATTCACGAATTTTCATAGTTAAAGAAATCCCATCCATAACTGGCATCATAACATCCAAAATCGCTAAATCTATGGATTCTTCCTTTAGTACTTCTAATGCAAGTGCTCCATTGCTCGCCTTGTATGTTATATATCCCTGATTACGTAAATATATCTCTATAGCGTCCGCAATCACTGCCTCATCTTCTACGATTAAAATCTTGTGCATAATCATCCCTCATTTTCTTTACTTCATTATACCTTACTTTTCCTGTGACAAGTATCCTCCAATATAATTTCTTTAATGTTCATGGATCGTTGTATAAAATTTACACAACGTATAGATATAATTATGAATCCGATAAGTAATATTATTGTCATTGTCTCTACCATACCCTCATCTCCTTCTCTCATATAGTAAACGAAACATCTAAAGAATAAGTTTCAAAATTTCTTAAGATATTTTAAAGACGGCTTAAAAAGTTTTGAAATACGCTTGTAAAAGGCTATTACATGAAATACAATAATAGAAGAAGAGGGTGTCTCCATGAAAAAAATAATTGAGAATATCAAATTTATACAAGAAGGTACTATGGTGTTTGGTGACCTTTATTTAGAAGACGGGTATGTGGAAAGAATTGATTACAAATCTCCTCATATGTCGAGCGATATTGCCATTCCAGGGTTTGTGGATATTCATACCCATGGATTTCGCTCTTTTGCATGTGATAATGCGACTCCAGAAAATTTAAAAGCATTGTCGTTAGCCTATCCAAAACGTGGAATTACTTCATTTTGTGCTACAATATCTGCGCGTTCTCTAGCGGAGTATGAAGAAATTATAAAAGTATATTCTAGTGTATTTCAGGGGGATTATAAAGGAGCCCAGTTTGAAGGCGTTCATTTAGAAGGTCCTTATTTAAATCCAGAGTGTTGTGGTGCACAAAATTTGGATAAACTATGTGAGATCCATTTAGGTGAACTCGAAGACTTTTTATCAAAGTATCATGACTGTATAAAAATTATGACAATTGCTCCTGAATTAAAACACGCGAGTGAGGCAATACAACTCTTGAATCTATATGGTGTACATGTTTCCTTAGGACACACCAATGCTACTTTTGAACAAACCAAAGAAGCTTTTGAGTCAGGAGCTACGCAAATTACACACTTAGGAAATACAATGCCTAGAATAGATCATCATCAAGCCACCATGATGGACGCAATCTTTGCGTCAAATTGTACTTGTGAGATCATTATGGACCGTGTACATATGCAGAAAGAAATGTTGAAATGGGTACTTCAATTACTTGGAAGTGAACGCGTCGTTGCGGTCAGTGATGGAACGATTTATTCTGGATATGAGGATGAGAGTGATATTAAACCAACAGATGGCTTCACTTATAAAAATCATGCTATCTACATAGATGACTTATTGATTGGTAGTTGTTGCGATCTTTTAAATATCTTTCAGTTTTTGTATAAAGAAGCACAATATGATTTGATGGACTGCATTCGATTATGTTCCACCAATGCCGCAAAAATCCTAAAGTCTTATACAACAGAAATTGGGTTGGGAAAGAAAGTCAATCTTGTTATATTAGATCATAATTTGCAAATCAAAGATGTTATCATCAATGGGAAAAGCGTACTCTAGAAAGATCATGAAACATGGTCTTTTCTTTTTGTGTATTTTATCTGAGAAAACTTTGATATTTTAAACAAAATATCAATTCCTACAAAATAGTGATATAATAGAAATTAGATATCCCCCCCCTTTCTATAATAAGGAGAAGTCATGGAAATATCATTCGTAAAAAGTAAAAATATAAAGATTATTTGTATACTGCTTATCCTGTTTCTACTAGCAGGATTAAGTTTTTTTGACTATGCATTTAAAAATGATAAGTATACAAGCGACTATATTCACTCGATGGCTAAAAAAGTAAATAATAACTTATCATTGACCCTTCGCAATAAGTTAAAAGATACAGAATTGATTCTGACATCTCTTGCGGAGCAAGCAAGTGTATTTGACGATATTGAAGATCCTGTCATGATGAAAGTTTTATATGAACAAAGCATTGATGATAACTATTTAAATCTTTCGATTACGAATTCACGGGGTATTACTACACATGCGATTAACAACGAAACAGAAGATTCAAGTAATCGAACTTTTTTCAAAGAGGTTATGAATGGAAAAACATATGTTTCTGATAAGACGTTTTCGAAATCTTTAAGTGATGATGTAGTCATTATGTCAGTACCCATTTGGAAAAACAATGAAGTTATTGGTATTATCGGAAGTACGATTGATACAAATATGTTCACTAATTTTTTACAGTTTTCTATGAGTGATGAAGGTCAAAATGCAGTTATTGTGGAAAAAGATGGTACGATTATTTCTAAAACCAAAGAAATCTTCAGCGATAATTTCTTCGATGGTCTCATCCGCTCCAATATAGAAGATAAGAATTCACTCAAAAAAATTGAAGAAGATTTCAAAAATGGAAAAAGTGATGTTGTTCATTACACATTCAATGGAAAAGAACAGTTGGCATATTATTGTCCTATTGAGGAAAGTAATTGGATGATCATTTCTATATTTCCCCACCATATTATTAGTTCACAAGTCAATAAAGCATATAACAACACTCTATTATTTACCGCAAAACTTATCATACTCCTTATAATTGCGCTATTTTTGATTGCCCATTATGAAAGAAAGGCAACAAAAGAAGTGAAAATAGTGAATCGACAATTGGATGCGATTATCGATAATACGCCTGGATGTCTGATTATGTACGAATATCACAAACATAAAAACATAAAATTTTTGAATGATGAGTTCTCTAACTTATCTGGATATACAAAAGAAGAATTCAAAGAGGAGTTTAATAATGATTTAGCACTTATCATTCATCCAGAAGATGTGAAGAAATTACAAGATGAACTTGCTAGAGTTATACATGAGAATAAGCATGCACATGCCTTATCTTTCAGATATCGAATCGTACATAAGAGTGGTGAAATCGTTTGGGTAATGGATCGTAGACATTTAGTAAAAGATGCACATGGTATTCTGTGGTTTAATATTAATCTTGTTGATATAACAGAATTGAAAAATGTACAACAAAGTCTACTGATTTCACAACAACGATATAAAATGATTA
>JAVWJF010000111.1:0-7778 GCA_036639195.1 Longicatena sp. | reverse complement strand
ATCGTTATCGAAGCAGCCGAACTGTTGGAATGCTTTCAATGGGATGATAATAAATATGATAAAAAACATGTCTGTGAAGAATTAGCAGATGTGATGAATTATTGTATTTTACTGGCAGATAAATTAAATGTTGACATGGAAGAGATAATCCTTGATAAAATAAAGCAAAATGAAGTGAAGTATCCTGTAGAAAAAGCTAAGGGAAAATCAAATAAATATGATGAACTGTAGGTGTATGAAATGAAAATAAATCAATATAAATATGATTCAAATTTTTATACGAAATTAGAAAAGAACAAACATGGAAGGAATTGGCCAGTTGTATATATTTTGAATAGCGATCGTGAGGCTTATATTGGCGAGACATCCAGTTTCTCAAGGAGATTGAAAGAGCATTCAAGAATAGAAAGAAGGCTTACTTTGACAAATATAAACTTAATAGATGATGACCAGTTCAATAAATCAGCTGTTTTAGATATTGAATCGGAACTGATTCGTTTAATGAATGCCGATGGTAAATTTGAGTTGCAGAACCTTGTGGTTGGACAAAATCAAGCACATGATTACTATGATAGAAACAAATATAAAAAAATGATACCACTTATTTGGAAGAATCTAAAGCATTGTGGTTTGGCTAATAAAGATTATCTGACATTGACGAATTCCAATCTGTTTATCTATTCGCCATACAAAACACTTACTGAAGATCAATATGAAGCATCAAAAGGAATACTTTATGAATTGGGAGAAGCACTTTTAAAGAAACAACCTTGTAGTATTGCGGTGAATGGAGTTGCTGGCACTGGAAAAAGTATTCTTGCTGCGTATTTATTGAAGGTTTTGAATGATATTAAATTAAAGAAGTATGAAAAGGTTGATTTAGATGAATTAGAAGATGATGGAAAATATGAGGATGGTATTCTAGAAGCATTGATGAAAGCTTTCGTCACTTCTGATTATAAAATTGGAATGGTAGTTCCAGTAACTTCCATGCGCAATACATTGAAGAAAGCAATAGGTGGTGTAGCTGGATTACGCAAAAATGTTATAGTCACTGCAAGTGATGTTTACAATGAATATAAAGATGGAAAAAAGTTTGATATCATAATAATTGATGAAGCTCAAAGACTTAAACAACCAATCAATATACAAAACTTGAAGGCACATTATTCAAAAAATGATGATCTTGGTCTTGATAAAATGGCAACAGAATTAGATTGGATAATGAAGTGTAGTGATTACCAGATTATTTTTTATGATGGTGATCAAAGGGTAAATGGATCGGATGTACCAATTCAAAAACTAAAAGGTATTCCATACAAGAGTATCTATAGTCTTACAACACAGATGAGAGTCAGTGGAGGAGAAGCATACGTTGAATACATACGATCCATATTAGGGAATAATCCGCCAAGAAGAAGAATCGATATTAAGGATTATGAAGTTAAAATATTCGAAGATGTTAATGATATGTGTAACGCAATCAAATTGAAAAACAAAGAATTTGATTTATGCCGTAATATTGCAGGATATGCTTGGCCTTGGAATACGAAATACAAAAAAGATAAGAAAACAAAAGCAGATTATGACATACTTATTGAAGGGTATAAATTTAGATGGAATAGCGATAATAATGCATGGATTACACAAGAAAATTCAATTAACGAAATAGGAAGTATACATACCACGCAAGGTCAAGATTTGAATTATGCAGGGATTATAATTGGTGAGGACTTAACTTATGATCTTGAAAGTAAGCGTATCATCGTTCACAAGAAAAATTTATATGATATAAATGCGAAACGAGGGCTAACTGACGAAGAAATTAGGATGAATGTTTTAAATGCTTATTATATTCTTCTTACACGAGCAAGAAGAGGTGTTTATTTATATATTTGTGATGAAGCGCTGCGAAATTATTTTAAAAGTTTCTTTTAGCAAGGAAGCGATTATGTTTGAAAACGATAAATATAGACCTTCTCATTTGCAGATAGTTAATTACTGGATAGATAAATATATTACGCCTAGCTTTGAAATAAGTAGTGAATACAAATGTGGTTATGAACCAATAATCAACGATTTAGGAAAACCAAAATGTTGGGCTTGTGGGTTTTTAAATGTACATATTTACGATAATCCAAAGTATCGAAAATTATTAGAATCTCGAAATCAACCTAGAGTATGGAACCTTCCAGAATCGCAAAGTATTTTGCAGCGAGCTCATATTGTTCCGAAAATGCTAAATGGGGGAAATGATGTCTCTAATTATTTCTTGCTATGTAAACACTGTCATCAAGAGAGCCCCGATTTTTTAGATAGTCGCTTTTTCTATGCCTATATCCTATATACTCGGAGACATTCTTGTTCAGTACACAGTAGAAGAGAATTTGAAGTTGTGAGGGCAATCTATGAACTTGCCTTACAAATGAATAAAAATATATTGACGTTATATAAAACAAAGGATTATATATCGAGGGCATTTGATAAAATCGGTCTTCATAATACAAATATATCGA
Organism: Longicatena sp.; assembly: GCA_036639195.1. Classification (GTDB taxonomy): domain Bacteria; phylum Bacillota_I; class Bacilli_A; order Erysipelotrichales; family Erysipelotrichaceae; genus JAVWJF01. The sequence continues at coordinate 5,262 of JAVWJF010000111.1, read as the reverse complement.
TATATACTATTGCTGCAGCTATTGCTGATGGGTTGGACGATTTGAATTGGGAAAGTATATCAGATAATATGAAAGAAGATATAAAAAAAGAATTTCGTATATATGGTATTGATTTTGATAAAGAGATGAAAATGAAGTTTTTAAGAGAAGAATGTGAGCGTGACAATTGAAAATGTCATGCTTTTCTTTAAATATTACAAAATCATTTTAGTTTGAAATGAATAAATTAAGTGATTTTTTCGAACGAAAACGATAAACTTTTATACAATTCGAGAAGTATCGTAAAGTTTAGATAATAAACTAGAAAGATATGTCTGAATATAAATTTGTAAAGATAGCAATAATAATGAAAAGCAACTAAAATATATCTATATAATTACTTGGTGAAAGGAGGATGTTGCAATGAAGAATAACATTATTAATGTTGTTACTGTACTAGATTATATAGAAGATAATTTAGCAGAAAAGCTTGATTTGGAAACTATTGCAAATGCTGTTCACTATTCGAAATATCACCTACACCGAGTATTTATGGATACTATTCATATGAGTATTCGTGATTATGTAGTAAGAAGGAAACTAACGGAATCGGCAAAGCTTCTTGTATTCTCCAACAAATCGATCATGGAGATTGCTTTGATTGCTGGATATGAAAGCCAACAAGCATTTACAACTAGCTTTAAATTTATGTATAAGAAAACACCTAATGAATATAGAAAAGCAGAAGAATTTTATCCATTGCAACTGCGATATAATTTGAATAATCAGCCAACTAAAGTAACTACAGAAATTGATTGGAGAACAGATATTCGATACGCATTAGAGAGTGATATTGACGCATGGATGAATCTTGTTCACCAAGTGATAGATGGTTTTCCAAATCTAAAAGAAGAAGAATATTTAGAAAAGTTAAAACAGTGTATTCATAGTCAACAAGCATTCGTGATATTTGATGGAAGCATGATGATTGGTGCTATGGCTTTCTGTAAAGAAACTGGTAGTGTAGAATTTCTCGGGGTACATCCACAATATAGAAAACATGATATAGCTAGATCATTTCTATTGCGTTTATACCATGAACTTTTAAATGAAGTACCTATTTCTGTCACAACTTTTAGAGAGGGAGATAAAGCAGATACTGGATATCGAGATGCTTTTAAACAGATTGGATTTGCGGAAGGAGAACTTTTGACTGAGTATGGATATCCTACGCAAAAAATGATCTTAAAGAAAAGTATGAAGGAGGAAAGTGATTGTGAGTGATACTTTAAACATAAGTGTTAACAATCCTCTTTCTAGAGATTTTACAATGAAGTCATTATTAAAGTTTGCATGTCCCTCTATTGTAATGATGATGTTTATGGGATTGTATACGATTGGGGATACAATCGTGATATCACGATTCGTTAATACAAATGCATTATCCGCATTAAATATAGTTACACCTGTCATTAATGTAATTGTGGGTCTAGGAGCCATGCTGGCGACTGGTGGGAGTGCAATTATAGCGAAGAAAATGGGAGAAGGAAATCATGAACGAGCATCTCAGGACTTTACCCAGATTGTTATTGCTGGAGTTATTTTAGGAGGACTTGTTTCATTGATTGGCTGTTTGTTTATTGATAAGATTATCTATGCATTAGGGGCAAGTGATATATTGTTTCCATACTGTAAAAAGTATCTTCTTATTATTCTATTATTTACACCTGCTAGTATCATGCAAGTGTTATTTCAAAATTTAATAGTAACAGCAGGTAAACCGGGTTTTGGTATGGTATTATCCATATGCGCAGGTGCGTTTAATGTATTGTTAGATTATGTTTTTATAGTACCTATGGGAATGGGAATTGCAGGGTCTGCATTAGGAACTGGAATAGGATACTTAATTCCAACTGTGATAGGTATCATTTTCTTTCTTAGGTCTAAAGGCACTCTTTGTTTTAAGAAACCTATATTCGATATGCAAGTATTATGGAAGTGTAACTCAAATGGATTTTCAGAATTTGTAAGTCAGATAGCGGCTGCCCTTACGACCTTTCTTTTCAATATCATAATGATGAAGCTACTAGGTGAAGATGGAGTAGCAGCAATCACTATTATCATTTATACACAGTTTCTACTAACAACGTTATACATTGGTTTTACAATGGGTGTAGCACCTATTATTAGCTACAATTACGGAAGTAAAGAGTATGAGAAGTTGAAAAGGATATTTCGAATATGTTTGTGTTTTATAGGACTTGTATCTGTTTTGATCTTTTTAATATCTATGACTTTTGGGTCCCAGCTAGTTAGCATATTCTCACCAAAAGGAACGGAAGTTTATCAAATAGCAAGAGAAGGATTTCTAATCTTTCCTATTAGTTTTCTGTTCTGTGGCATTAATATTTTCGCATCCGCAACCTTTACTGCGCTATCCAATGGAATTGTATCTGCAATTATATCATCACTTAGAACATTTGTTTTTATTTCCATAGCGTTGCTAGTACTACCTACTATATATGGCGTCTTAGGGATTTGGCTTGCCGTACCACTTGCGGAACTACTGTCCTTATTTATATCATTATACTTTATCTTCAAGCATAAAAAGGATTACCATTATCTTTAGATTCCAATGAGATGAAACCCTTCATTTTAGGTCTGAATAGAAGAGGAAACCTAAAATTATGTATGATATCCTATCATCATATATAAGGAGGTTTATTTATGGAATTACCATTTCAAATCGTAGAAAAAGAAAGTTTTAAAGTGTTAGGTTATCGAATAGAAACAACAAACAAAAAACAAGAAGGAAGAAAGAAGATACCAGAGTGTTGGAATACCTTTCGTAATAGTTCACAACAGGAGATATTAATGTCTCGAAAAACGCAAGAACCTTATGGTTTATTTGGAATAAGTGAATATAATATTGATTCTGAAGATGCAAGACGTTTTGCTTATTATATTGGGATTTCTTCTAGTGACGAGATGGAAGGAGACTTGGTGTCTTATACAGTGCCTAAACAAACTTGGGCAATCTTTCCTTGTACAATGGATACTATGGGAAAAGTTCAAGTACAAGCGATTACAAAATGGTTACCTAAATCGAAGTATGTTCCACTCAACAAAGGATACATCACTGGTAAAATGAAATCAGGTGCTCCAGATATAGAATGCTATTTGAATGAAGATGGGGATGCTCAAGTATGGATTGCAGTTAGCGAGAAATGAGCTATTATAAGTTAAAAGATAAGAAATAGAGAAACACTCATAGAGTGCATTAGACTTATTGGTTGGTGACTGATAAGTCTTTTTATATAGGTATACTTATGTTAGAATAAATTCATAAATATGAAGTATACATGGAGGTAGGGTTATGAAGATATTGCTTTTGTGTTTAAATGCATTTGAAATGATGGAAGTAAGTCCGTTCATTGATGTGTTTGGATGGGCAAGGGATGACTTCAATTGTGATATTGAAGTAATTACTTGTGGTTTCCATAAGAGTGTTAAGAGTACTTTTGGTGTTCATATGGAAGTTGATGTCATAATTGAAGATGTAGATGTACAAGAGTATGATGCTTTAGCAATTCCAGGTGGTTTTCAAGAGTATGGCTTCTATGAAGAAGCATATGATGAAAGAACTTTAGAGTTGATTCGTTCATTTAATAAGCTACATAAACCAATTGCCTCTGTATGTGTTGCGGCATTTCCTCTTGCGAAAAGCGGCATCTTGAAAGGAAAAAGAGCTACTACCTATCATTTAAGAGGTGGATATAAAAGAGAAGAGTTAAAAGAATTTGGTGTACTTCTTGGAGATGAATGGATGGAAATAGATGAACATATCATTACTTCTTCCTGCCCTAAAACAGCACCAGATGTTGCCTATGCATTATTAAGTATGTTAGCTACAGAAGAAAAAATGAACGAAGTGAAACAGGCTATGGGATATTAACTATAAGTATTGAAACATGTCCGAAATTTACAGTGAAAATATGTGCGATTTTCTTTATAATATTCCTGTAATAAAAAGACTACATAAGAATGTAGATAAAGCAGGAGGCTACGTATGAACTGGGAACCATGGAGTGGATGTTATAAGATTAGTGAGGGTTGTAGCAATTGTTATTTTTATGGACCAAATGCAAAACGTTATGGACAAAATAAAATAGAAAAAACAGATAAATTCAATTGGCCAATTAGAATGAATGCAAAAGGGGAATACAACATCAAAGGAGATAAGATTCTTGCGACATGTTTTGCGACGGATTTTTTCTTACCAGAAGCAGATGAGTGGCGTAAAGAAGCTTGGGCTATGATAAAAGAAAGACAGGATATTGAGTTTTTGATTCTAACAAAGCGTATTGATCGCTTTCTTGTATCACTTCCTGAGGATTGGGGAACAGGATATGAAAATGTGAATATTGGTTGTACTGTTGAAAATCAAGAAACAGCCGATTACCGTCTTCCTTTGTTTTTATCTTATCCTATAAAAAGACGTTTTATCGCATGTGCTCCATTACTAGAATCCATCGATTTGACACCTTATTTACATGGAGTAGAACACGTGAGCGCAGGTGGAGAAACTGGTCGTGATGTGCGCGTATGTGATTATGATTGGGTTTTAAACATCCGTGAACAATGTATCAAAGCGAACGTAACCTTTTGGTTTAAAAATACGGGTTCACAGTTTAGACGAAACGGGAGTATAGAAAAAGTGAATCCATTCAAACAAACAGGACTAGCGAAAGAGTTAGATATCAATATACTTAATGGGAAAAAATTGTTTTAATGAAGGATGATATAAGAGGTGAAATAAAGCATGGATACTTTCATAAATCTAACAGAAGAAAATATTGCAGATGAACATTTGTGTTGTATTATAAGAAATAAAAAACCACATGCTGGTGTTGAGGCAAAAAGAGAATGGCTATCGAAACGATTGAAAGAAGATCATGTTTTTCGAAAACTTCAAAAGCAAGCGGTTGTATTTATTGAATATGCACCTCTTGAAAAAGCATGGGTACCTATTATTGGTGAGAATTTTTACTATATCTATTGTTTATGGGTTTCAGGTAGTGAAAAAGGACACGGATATGGAAAGTCTTTGTTGCAGTATTGTATAGATGATGCGAAAGCCAATGGGAAATCTGGTATTTGTATGCTTGGCTCTAAGAAACAAAAGCATTGGCTTAGTGATCAAAACTTTGCGAAGAGTTTCGGGTTTGAAATTGTAGATCGAACAGATAGTGATTATGAGTTGCTTGCCTTATCATTTGATGG
>JAVWJF010000110.1:0-7805 GCA_036639195.1 Longicatena sp. | reverse complement strand
AGAAGGGGATCATTCTTATGATAGATGTAATTGATTTTAATTTGCAAACGATGCACAAGTGTAAAAAAAGTGAGAAGGCTATTTATGCAATGCTTCCTTTTTTTCAAGATACCGTTTTGATGGGGGATTCTTTGGCGGAATCTATTTTGGATTATCGTTTGCTTAGAAAAAATAATGTTATTGCCAAGCGTGGTAGAAGTGTTGACATGATTGATGGGGATATGTTGCGTGTAATTGCCTTACAGCCAAGAATCGTATTTATGGAGTATGGTAAAAATGATATTTATCGTTTTCGTGGAGATGAAGAGGCTTTTATCAAAAAATATAAGGAGCAAATACGTCGTTTATATGCACATGATATAACGAAGATTTATATTAATTCGATTATTCCTATGCGAAGTGATACACTTGCGAAATTTGGAGGTGTCACAGTGATTGCTAGATTCAATGATGCGTTAAGAGCTATGTGTGAGGAAATGAATCTTACATTTATTGACAATAGTTATTTGATGCAATGGGAAGATGATATGTTTGAGTATGATGGAATCCATCCTAAATATCCGTATTATCCTAAATGGTTACAAAATATTATAAAAGTTGCAAATTTAAAAAGTGATGAATAAATAAGAGCTGACGCCGTCAGCTCTTATTTAATATAGGTTGTTAGAATAGTTTGTAATTCTTCAGGATATTTTTCTATCCAGTTTACATAAGTTGTAGTATGTTTGCTTACTTGATTTGCAATGCTTTCCAGGAAACAGCAAACATCTTCTTCTAGGATAACACCTTTTGTTTCTCCGAAGGTAGCATGCAATAAAGCTTCCTTACCATGAATGCTTAATGTATAAGCAGGGAATGCTTGTTTATCGATAACTTTAACGGTTCCTTGAAATCCTAATGGTCCGATTTGATTCGTACCACAAGAACTTGGACATCCTGAAATAAAGATACGAGGAAGAACATGATCCGCATATTCTTTTTCTCTTAAATACATGATTACTTCTTTCAGTGTGCCTTGTGAATCACGCAAACCAACTTGACAGGTAGATGCTCCAATACAAGCAACGCTTTCTTCAAATTCATTACGCGCGCCATCCTTTGTAATATTTAAAACAAGCTTGGCTTCATCTGCTGTACAGTTTACAATGTATACTCCTTCTTGTGGAGTAATACGAAGTTCCACTTCTTCCATATCCTTAATTACTTCATAAATATCGGATAATTTCTTTGGTGTAAGGGTTCCGCCAATTGGATGATAGAAAACAGCAAATAATCCAGTTTGTTTTTGTGACGTGACTCTACGATCTACAATATTTCCATTTCCTGTTTTATGAACAATTCTTTCTTCCACTTGAAGTTTTAATTGTTCACCAGCAAATGCATTTTCAACCTTCTTCAGAAACTCCTCTATTAAACCATCTTTTCCAAGAACTTCTTGTAGATAACGAGTTCTTGCTTTTGCACGATTTTCATAGTTCCCATATTGCATAAAAATTAAAACCATAGCGGATACATAATATAAGATATCTTCTCCAGCTACATGATGTCCTACTTTTACTCCCATTTTTGGATTGTTTCCAAGACCACCTGCACAATATACATCAAAGGTATGATCACTGTTGGCTACAAACCCTAAATCTCTAAAAGTCGCATGAGTTTCATTTTTAGCATTGTTACTAAATCCAATCTTTAACTTTCTAGGTAATGAAAATTTATTGATGAGTGTTAACATATAGTCTCCAACAGCTTGCGCATAGGGGATGACATCAAAGGTTTCCTGAGGGTCACATCCACTTAATGGAGAACACATGACATTACGAGGAAAATCTCCTCCACCTCCACGACATACAATGTCATGATGTAAGGCATCCAACATGATATCGGAAATTTCCATACCACTCAAATCATGAAGCTGAATTGTTTGACAGGTAGTAAAGTGTGCTTTATTCACTTGATGCTTTTCACAGGCATCAATAACAAATTTTAATTTGTCTTTCGTGACAATTCCTTGATTCATACGTAGACGAAGCATAAAGCTTTGTCCACCTCGTTGTGCATAACTACCAAATCCACCAGAATATCCTTTATAATCTTTTACACTGATTTCTTTGTTGATGAACTGCTTTGTTTTCTCATGAAATTCATGTATTTCTTGTTCTAGTTCTTGATGAAGTTCTTTGTTCATAATGCCGCTCCTTTGCAAAGTTGTTTATGTATACATGATACCACAAAACAAACATTTCATAAAAAAACTTCTGCTTATACCATCATAAGCAATTATTATAGGGGTTTCCTTGTAAGTAGGGGATGAAATTTGTATAATATAACTACGATAAAAGCGGGTGTGCAAATGAAATTTTCACTAATCGGAGTAAGTTATAAAAATACGGATATATCTTTAAGAGAACGTTGTGCATTTAGTGATACGCGCATTCTTTCTTTTTATGAGCAATTATTATCCTATGGAATAGGACAAGCAGTACTTCTTTCTACATGCAATCGCAGTGAAGTTTACGTTTTATTTGAACATGAACAACAACGTTTGGATTTAAAAGCCTTGTTTATGGAATATACAACAACTGAAATAGAACCCTATCTCTTTGAGAAAACAGATAAGGAAGCAATCACTTATTTATTTGAAGTATGTGGGGGATATCACTCTTTAGTAGTAGGTGAAGACCAAATACTACATCAGATGAAAAATGCATATGAACTTTCATGTGCGGTAGGGGCTTGTGGAAAACAATTACATAAAATCTTTCAAAGCTGTTTTGCGAGCATTAAAAACTTGAAGGCCACAACAGAAAGGGAACAAAAACCATTATCCATTGCGTATTTAGCAACACAGCAATTAAAGGAAAACATATCCCTACAAGATAAGACGATGATGATCATTGGAAATGGAGAGATGGCAGAATTGATGCGTACCTATGCAAAGGAAGAAAACCTAAAACGTCTTTTATTATGCAATCGAACTAAAGAACATATCCAAATAGATAAAGATACTGAAATCATTCCTTTTGAAGAACGTTACCAAGTTATACAACAATGCGATATTATCTGTAGTGCAACTGCAAGTCCTCATATCATTCTTAAAAAGGATAATTTCCCAAACATACATAAACCTCTTTATATGGTAGATTTGGCAATACCTCGAGACATTGATACCAATCTTCGTACAATTGAACATGTCCATGTATTGGATATGGATGACTTAAAAGAATATGCACGTATACATTTATCGAGACGTGTAGCTGCCCTACAAACATACCATGAAATATTAGAGAAGGATATCGAAGAACTTTGGAAGTGGCTACAACATCATAGCTTTGATGAAACTATTCTAACTTTGCAAAAACGAAGTGAAGAGATGGCAACACAAACCTATGATTTGTTAAAAAGAAAGCTTACACTATCAAGTCATGAAGAATATGTATTAAAGAAAGTACTACACAGTTCGTTTATGCGGTTGATTAAAGAACCAGTAATGCAACTAAAAAAATTAGAACAAGAAGATCAAAAAGCGTATCAACAAATGTTGGAAATGCTTTTCCAAGGAGATGATGAACAATGAAATGGATATTAGGAACCAGAGGAAGTAAACTAGCGATTGCGCAAAGTGAACAAGTGAAACATCTACTGGAAGAAGCTTATGATGATGTAGAAGTAGAACTAAAAATCATTAAAACAACAGGCGATAAAAGGTTAGATGTACCTTTAGATGAATTGAATGATAAAGGTGTTTTTGTAAAAGAGATTGAAGAAGAACTTATAAATGCAAATATTGATTTAGCGGTTCATAGTATGAAGGATATGCCTTCTCAATTGGATGATCGTCTTTGTTTTACAAAAACATTGTTGAGAGAAGATGCACGAGATGTCTTGATTTTACGTAATGCGACTTCACTTGAACAATTGCCACAAGGCGCAAAAATCGCAACAGGAAGTAAGAGAAGAAGTGTACAATTATTAAACATACGAAAGGATTTATGTGTATGTGGAATTCGTGGAAATGTAGAAACACGTATTGCGAAAATGCAGGAAGAAAAGTTGGATGGAATTGTGCTTGCTGCTGCAGGTCTTCATCGTTTGCATATGCAATCTTATATTCGTGCATATTTCGAAGAAACAGAAATGGTTCCTGCTTGTGGGCAAGGAGCTTTGGCAATTGAAATACGAAAAGATAGTACAGAAATTGCTCAGCGTATACAAAAACTTTGTGATGAACAAGTTCATCAAGAAGTGGAGATAGAGCGTGCTTTATTAAGTGCAGTGGATGCAGGATGTCATACTCCTTTTGGAGTGCGTGCTCATATCGTAGAGGATGAAGTATCTCTTTTCGCTGTGTATCAAGGAGAATCCACTGGATACGATTATGGATGAAATACAAGTGCTTGCAAAAGAACTAAAAGAAGGAGAAAGAACGTGATTTACATAACAGGAGCAGGCTGTGGAGATTTCTCTTTATTAACGTTGAAGGCAAAAAGAGTAATTGAACAGGCAGATTGCATACTTTATGATCGTCTTTTAGATCCTCAAATCTTACAGCTTACAAACGATAACTGTGAACGGATATATGTAGGCAAACAAAATCACCATCATAGCCTTCCACAAGAAGATATTCAAAAACTTTTAGTAGAAAAAGGACAACAATATCAAAATGTGGTACGTCTTAAAGGAGGAGATCCCTATGTGTTTGGTAGAGGGAGTGAAGAAGCTTTATATCTAGCAAAGCATCATATGGAGTTTGAAATCATTCCTGGTGTAACCTCTGGTATTGCTGGAAGTGCACTTGCTGGAATTCCAGTAACTCATCGAGGATGTGCATTAGGAGTCCGTATTATGAGTGCACATACAAAGAATGATACGCTTGCACAAATGGATTTTGAATCTATGGCAAATACCCAAGATACACTTATTTTTCTTATGGGATTAAATAATCTAGAAGAAATTGTACATCATCTTATACAAGCAGGTAAAGATACTCATACACCCATAGCTCTCATTAGCAATGGCGGTAGATTCAATCAAACAAGCGTACAAGGTACACTATCTAATATTCTTAAACAAGACTTAAGTTCCATTGTTTCTCCAGGTATCATTGTGGTAGGAAATGTAGTAAAATTTCAAAATGAACTTTCTTTTTTACAACACAAACCATTGTTTCAAAAACAATATTTGATGGCTTGTATGCAATACGATGAAGAAATTTTGTGGCAATTTCAAGAAGCAGGTGCCCATTTGGATATGATAACTTGTGGTCGTATTGTCCATCTTCCATATACAACATCGTATCCAATAAATGAATATACGCATATTCTATTTACAAGCAAACATGGAGTGGATGCTTTCTTTCACCAACTGTTTGAAAAAGGAATGGATCTACGTACATTCGCACATACAACAATGTGTGCCATTGGTCAAAAAACCGCAGAGCATTTGAAACAGTATGGTTGCATTGCAGATGTTGTATCAGATGTTGCTAACAGCGAAGGATTTGCACAGTGTTTAAAACATGTTCTTACAAAAGAATCTAATGTTTTATTACCAAAGGCAAAGAATCATAATCGTATCTTAGAAGAAAGCATTTCTCAGTTGTGTTCTATAGAGTCCATTAAAGTTTATGAAACCATACCATCACCATACACTATCCAAGAAAAGGATTATAATGGAATCTTATTTACTTGTTCTTTTGTCGTTCATGAATGCATGAAACAACTACATACTTGGAAGAACATTTTACAAAAACCAGTCTATGCGATGGGAAAGAAAACAACGACAACTTTACAAGAATATGGCTTTCAACATATCATAGAACTTAAGGAAGCAGACCGTTATCAATTTATAGAAAGTATTCTAGAGGAGGAACATCATGTATAGAGGAAGAAGACTTAGGAAAAACGAGAAAATACGCTCGCTGATACAAGAAACAACACTACGTAAACAAGATCTTATTCTTCCTATTTTTGTAATAGAGGGAACAGGTATTTATCATGAAATTGAAACCTTACCAGAAGTGTATCAATATTCCATAGATAAGTTACATATCATATGTGAACAAATGATACAGGCAGAAATCTATTCTTGTATTCTCTTTGGCATTCCTATGCATAAAGATGCGTTTGGAAGTAGTGCTTATGATGAACATGGCGTTGTACAAGAAGCAATCCGTTTTATGAAGAAAGAATACCCTAGCATATATATCATAGGTGATGTATGTATGTGTGAATATACAGATCATGGACATTGTGGAATCTTAAATGAAAACCACGAAGTTGACAATGATGAAACACTCCCTTATTTGAATAAAATCGCCTTAAGTTATGCGAAAGCTGGCATTGATATGATTGCACCAAGTGACATGATGGATGGACATATCGCAACACTTCGCAAAGCATTGGATGAAGAAGGATACAAAGAAGTAGCGATTATGGGATATAGTGCTAAATACGCATCTAACTTTTATGGACCATTTCGTGCAGCAGCAAACTCTACTCCATGTTTTGGAAATCGCAAAGGGTATCAGATGGATTATGCCAATGCTAGAGAAGCATTAAGAGAAGTTGAGGCAGATATTGAAGAAGGTGCAGATATCATCATGGTAAAACCAGCCCTTGCTTATCTTGATATTGTGGCAACTGTGAAACAACGTTATTCACACCCACTTGCGGTATATAATGTGAGTGGAGAATACGCTATGTTAAAGATGGCAATTGCAAATGGTTTACTTGCGGAAGATGCTATCATTGAAAGTATGTTATGTATGAAACGTGCAGGTGCAGATATTATCATTACATATTTTGCATTATATTTGGCAAACTGCATTGATGAAGGACGGATATAAGATGAATAATGAAAAATCCAAAGAGCTTTTTGAAGAAGCTTGTAAATATATACCTGGTGGAGTAAATTCACCTGTACGTTCCTTTGCAAATGTAGGAACACCTCCCATGTTTGTAGAACGTGCATCTGGAAGTCACGTATATGATGTAGATGGAAATTCCTATATTGATTATATTGGTTCATGGGGGCCAATGATACTAGGACATGCCCATCCCATAGTAACATCCCATGTGGATGATGTTGTAAAAAAAGGAATTAGCTATGGCTTGTGTACTGCAAAAGAAATTGAACTAGCAAAGCTAATTTGTGATGCTTATGCAGGAGTAGATATGGTTCGCATGGTAAATTCAGGAACTGAAGCAACGATGAGTGCGATCCGTGTAGCTAGGGGTTACAGTGGAAAAGAAAATATCATAAAATTTGAAGGATGCTATCATGGACATAGTGATGGGTTGCTAGTACAAAGTGGTTCAGGAGCATTGACCTTTGGTGTACCAACCAGTCCTGGGGTTTTACATGATGTAGTGAAGCATACCCTAGTTGCTAGGTATAATGATATCAATTCTGTAAAAGAACTGATTACAAACAACAAAGGAAATATTGCGGCCATTATTTTAGAGCCTGTGGCAGGTAATATGGGAGTGATTCCAGCAACAAAAGAATTTTTATTTGCATTACGAGCGCTATGTGATGAAGAACAAATTGTACTCATCTTTGATGAAGTGATTACAGGCTTTCGTCTTCGATATGGTGGAGCAAGTGAATATTACGGTATTGTTCCTGATATGGTTTGTTTCGGGAAAATTATTGGTGCTGGAATGCCAGTAGGTGCTTATGGTGGTCGTGCAGATATTATGGAAATGGTATCTCCACAAGGACCGATTTATCAAGCAGGAACACTTTCAGGAAATCCATTCGCAATGGAATTAGGTGTACGACTTTTAACTTATTTAAAACAACAT
>JAVWJF010000109.1:0-7808 GCA_036639195.1 Longicatena sp. | reverse complement strand
ATTAATTGTGATTTTATGTGGTGTAATCATTGTGGAACTTTCTTTATTTATCAGTGGTCCTGCTAGAAAATACGAAGGTCAAATCGATGATGAAATGGCGCGTATACAAGAAAAATATAAAAATATAAAGAATATGGATCGTCATGTATTTTATTATACAACGTATGTAGGAGAAGATACAAAAACAATCGTATGGTTTAATGTGAAGGGAAAGGCGATTGTGAATCGTAAGAAAAATACCCTGAAGATAGAAGAAGCAAAACAAGTTGCTCAAAGTACATATGGAGCAAAAGAAGTTGAGGTAACATTAGGATATGGTTATGATAATCCAGTCTATGTCATTCAAAGTGATGTTGGTAGCATCCTGCTTGATTATGATACCTTAAAAGAAGTATATTATTTAAAAGAGGGTGACGTATAATGGAAAAATGGTGGAAAGAAAAATGGGTCGATCGTAGAAGTTGGATATTGGATCATTTGGAAGAGTTAAGTTTAAATAGTAATGAAGTTAAATGTGTATTATTGATTGATTTTATGAATGAACATAAAATAGCAATACGACATGGAATTCTTGCACAGAAATTAAAAGTTGATGGAGATAGCATTGATGAGATATTGACCCAGTTGAGCGCGAAAGGGTATTTGCAAATTGAGTATCAAAATGGACACATTCATTTTGATATTGATGGAATATTTGAGGATGATAGTAAGAAGTCTTCTTCGTTTGATTATTCTTTGTTTGATTTGTTTGAAACTGAGTTTGGAAGAACGTTATCCCAAATCGAAGTACAACGTTTAGCAGATTGGTTGAATGCATATGATCAAAAGATGATTGGGTATGCTCTTCGTGAAGCATTGACATATGATCATAAGAGTTTTGATTATATCGAAAGAATCCTGGTGGAATGGAAGAAGAAGAATCTAACTGCTGTGGATTATGAAGAAGGTAAACGATGATGACAAGTGATGAGATACTGGATATCCTTGAGGAAATGTACCCAAATGCTCATTGTGAATTGTTGCATAGAAATCCATTTGAATTGTTAGTGGCTGTGGTGCTATCTGCACAAACCACAGATGAAGCAGTAAACAAAGTAACACCTGGTTTGTTTGAACGCTTTCCTACACCACAGGCAATGTCGGAAGCGAATCTTTCAGATATTGAAAATTGTATACGTAGGATTGGATTGTATCGTAACAAAGCAAAGTCGATTCAAAATTTAAGTATATCGTTATTGGAACATTTCAATGGGGAAGTTCCTAGTAAGCATAAGGAATTAACATCTTTAGCAGGAGTAGGGCCAAAAACAGCAAATGTTGTACAGAGTGTATGTTTTGATATACCTGCGATTGCAGTGGATACACATGTAGACCGCATTTCTAAGCGTTTAGGGCTTGCAAAGGTATCGGATGGCGTAGAAGTTGTAGAAGTTAAGTTGAAGCGTAAGATAAAGCGTGAGAGGTGGAATAGGGCACATCACTTGTTTATCTTCTTTGGAAGATACTTCTGTACTGCAAAAAATCCAAATTGTTCACAATGTCCATTTGTTTCTTTTTGTAAAAAAAATACATTGGACACTTATAAATACAGCAAGAAAAAAGCCGAGTCTAGATAGACTTGGCTTTTTGTTAGAATGCGTTCATTGCATTTTTCAAAGCAGCTGCTTGTGCATTTACATCTGCTTGTGTTGCGTTCGCATTGCTTGATGTTGCTGTTGCTGCATCAATGGCAGCTTTAAGTGGAGCATAATTTGGATTATCTGGAGTGATGGAATTAAGTTTTGCCGTTGCTGTTGTAATGGTATTACTTAAATCGGTTTTATCAACAACAGGTGCTGGCGTCACCAAAGCGTTAATTGCATTTTGAATTTCCGCAATTTTTGCATCGAGTTCTGCTTGTGTTACTTTCTCTTTGTTAAGGGTTCCTTTTGCATTGTCTACGACACTCTTTAAATGGTTATAACTTTCAGGTGTATAAAGACTAGCATTTAAACTAGCGGCATGATTGATAGCATCAATCAAAGTATTTTTATTAACGTTTGGCACAAGTGCATCGTATGCACCTTGTAATTCACTCATTGCATTCTTTATGTCTTCGTCATCTGCAAGATCTTTATCAAGTAATTTTTTTACCTTTTCAAGGATTGATTTTAATTTTGCATAACTATCAGCAGTGTATCCATCAGCAGCAAGATCTTTGACCTTATCATATAATGCTTGTAAACCATCCATTGCAGATTTGGAATTTTGAATTGTCATAGGGTTATTTTTTGCTGCATCACGTAGCCATTCATCTTTGATCATACCGCCACCATAACTACTGATTCCTCCAGGGTTTGTAATAAACTGAGGATTTTTACTAATTTTATCTAACATGTATTTGTTAATCCAACCAGGAATATTTTTGAAGAGTAAATCTGTGCTTGGATAATAACCAAGTTCTTGGTATTGTGGATCATATCCTGTCCATGTGGCAATAACATACTCACTTGTATAATTGATCATCCACTCATCTTTCATGGCTGTTTCTGGTATTCCATATTGTAAACCATCACTTGCCCAGTCACTTGTACCTGTTTTTCCATATACAGGGTAAGCTCCAAAGCCTAAACGTCCCATTAAGTTCCAACCTTTATGTTCTCCATTGACCGCTTTATATAATAAATCACTCATCATATAGGCTGCTTGTGGAGATAATGGTTGTGTTTGTTTTTTCTCGAAATCAATGGCTGGTGTTTTTCCATCTTTGAATTCAATGCGTGTTACTAAGCGAGGTTCATTGTAAGTACCACCATTGGCAAGTGCAGCATATGCCGCTGCCATCTGTTGTGGTGAGGTAGAAATAGAACCACCTAGAGAATAACGAAGGTTAAAGGCTTCCACATCTCTTTCTTCAAACCCAAGTTTTCTTAAATAATCTTGCATATGTTCGATCCCATTCATATCAATGGAAGCTTTTAATGTTTGTACTGCCGATGTATTTAAAGATTGTGCAATCGTACGTTCCATAGATACTTTACCATAGAATTGTTGATCAGAGTTTCGTACAGGTGTACCATCTAAATCCATAGGCTTATCATTAAATACACGAGAAGTACAAAAACCTGTGTAATCTAATGCGTATGCATAATCAATCAATGGTTTGATGCTAGAACCAGGCAGACGTTCTACAAGGTTACTACGATTACGATAGAATTCTTCAACATAGTCGCTTCTTCCAGGACAGAATGCTTCTATTCCACCTGTTTTAGCATTTATGACAGAAAACCCTATTTGCAAGTAGTCATCATATAAATCTACAACTTTTCCATCTGCAATTTCATTTGCGGCTAGTTGAGCTTCTCTATTCAAGTTGGTATACACTATCATTGGAGTTGTTGCAGGGTCATATTTTTTGCCAGTATATTGATAAACCTCTTGGGCTGCTGCATCCATATACTTCTTGAATGGATCTTCAGTTCCATTATCTTTTCCAATAACCTGTAAAGCTAATTTTGTCGATTTTGCTAAATCATGTTCTTCTTGTGTAATGAACCCATGACGCAACATCATAGCAAGAGTTTCATCGCGACGCTTTGTTGCGGCAGCATAGTAGTTTACTTTCGTTTTTGCATCATATCCATTATATGGATTGTATGTATTTGGAGCATTGATACAACCTGCCAAATAAGCTGCTTCAGATAAATTCAATTCTTCTACGCTTTTACCGAAGAAGTATTGTGCACCTTTTTCAATCCCTCGAGCTTGATCACCAAAGTTGATTTGATTTAAGTAAGTCTCTATAATCCAAGATTTAGAAGTTTGTGATTCCAAACGCATACTCATATATATTTCTTGTAGTTTACGTTCTACTTTTTCAACAGAGTTAAAGTATTCTCCGTTTTCTCGCATCTTATCCTCTTCTTTTTTCATAAAGAAGTTGTCGATTGCTTGCATGGTAAGAGTGGATCCACCTTGTGCAAAGCTTCCTGTTTTAAGGTTTGTAAGTGCTGAGGACATAAAGCGGGGAAGGTCAAATCCATTATGGGAAAAGAACCGTGAATCTTCGATTGCTAAAAATGCATCTACCACGACACCAGGGATTTGTTCATAGGCAACATTTTCTCTGATTTCCAAACCAAGTTCGCCAAACTCTTCTTTATTTTGATCGAGGAAACTGGATGGTTCATCATTTGACATTTGTCCAACCAAGTTGCTCGCATTGGTTGTAGCAACGATATATCCAATTAATGATAATCCACCTATACCAACTAATAAAGCAAAAGCAAGAAAGACAATGACAACACGATCTAATACACTACGTTTTGTTTTTGGTTTCTTATCTTTTTTTGTTGTTTTCTTTTCTTTTTTATCACCAGTCTTTTCTCTGGTTATTTTCTCTTTTAAACTCATCTTTCTTCCTCCTTGAAATACAGGTCATCCACATTATCTAAATAACGAAGTCTTGGAGTTAATCCCTGTTGTATCAATGTTCCAACCTCTTTCACGCTAGTATATGAAATCGATTTTTTATTCCCATTTTCATATAATGTGATTAGAATATCAGCATCCACTAAATACGTTTCATCGTATGATGTAAAGCGAATGATAAAGAACCCTATACCTTTATGTTTAAGAACACGTTTTAAATGTGTTATCTGATGGGGATGAATGCTTTTGAAGGGAAAGGATGTTTTTGATTTTGTTTCCTTTGCTTCAAAATCAATTGCTCGTCCACGATATATTCCATTATAATCGGTAGTAGAAGGTACTTTATAATAGGCTTCCGTAATTTTAGCGGCATTTCGTGCTGGATAATCCACGGTTACTACTTGAATAGGAGTAGGCTTTTTGTGGATGAGAGCACGCTCTGTTTCCATATAAAACGTATTACTACTATTAAGGTCATGTTCTAAAGACATACCTCTTCCAGCGTATTCATTTGTATTGGATACGGTGTTTGCTGTTACTGTTTTTCTGTTAGGATATCCTATCACATTTATCACCAAGTATTATTATATACAATTTTTGCAATGATTTCCACTTTTCTGACAAAAATGCAAAAAGAGAAGCAGACCTTGCGGGCTGCTTCTGCTTTATGGAGTCGGGGTTAATGGAGGAGTTGTTGGAGTTTCTGTACCAGGATTCTCGCTGTCTCCACCTGTATTTCCACCATTATTGTTGATTGGATTTTTAACACAATCATCGACGGCTGTATTGATTGCTACAATGGCAGCATCAATTTCTGCTTGTGTAGATTTATCATTAGAACTTACTGTGATTCCAGCGCTAATAGCAGCTTCTAAAGCTTTTACTTTATCAGCGTTATATTTTGTATAATCGATATACGTTTGTGAAGTGTTAATCAGTTCTTTTAGTTTAGTGAAGTCTACATCAGCTTCTTTTTTCACTAATGCGTTGATTGCATTTTGTAAAGCTGAAATGGCTTTGCTTACTTCTTCTTGTGTAGCATCTTCATTATCTAAGACTTTCTTAGCTTCTTTAATTGCATCCTGTAATGCTTGGTAGCTTTCTTCTGTATAATCGTTTTTGTTCATCTTGTTTGCGGAATCAATCAATTCTTTTAACGGATCCGTATCGATATTGGTATTAATTTCAGTTTTAGGATTAATCTTTGCTGCATCTTTTAGATATTCCGTTTTGATATACCCGCCACCATACTCACTAACACCACTTGGTTTCGCTATTTTCTTGACGTTATCGGTTGTTGCTGTATCCAATAATTTCTTGTTGATATAACCGTTCACATTATTGAAGAGATAATCATTGATCTTTGTATTTGCACCTGCAATGGCATTGTCAAATCCTGTCCATGTCGCAACCGTATATTCACTTGTATAGTTGACCATCCATTCATCTTTCATCAGACCTTGATATTCCGCAATCGCATAATCGGAATCATAGTTTGTTGTTCCTGTCTTTCCATAGACTGGATAAGCACCAAATCCAAGGGATCCCATTAGGTTTTCACCTTTATATTTTCCGTTTACAGATTTATAAAGAAGATCGGAAATCATAAACGCTGCGGCTTCAGAAACCACTTGTTTCTTTTCTACTTTTGTTTCTATTGTTGTACCAGTATCTTTTAGTACCACTTTACGTACCATATGGGGTTCGATATAATATCCACCATTTCCAAGTGCTGCATAAGCTGCCGCAAGTTGAGTAGGGGAGAACTGTAATGTAGAACCACCAATACCATATAGAATATTAAATGCTTCTGCAGTTGTATCACTCAAACCTAAATCTTTTAAATAAGAAATCATAGAGGAATCACCTTTTTCCTCAATATAGGCTTGCATTGTTTGTAAAGCGATGGTATTCAAAGACATTGCTATGGCTTTTTCAAGGCTAACATCTCCGTTGAACTGACCACTTGCATTTCCAATACTTAAATTGCTATCTACTTTGAATTTTTCTTTATCAGACATTACACGGGATGTACACCAACCCAAATCGTCAAATGCTTTCACATAATCTAAAATTGGTTTTGATGTAGAACCGATTTGAAATGCATCATTGAAGCGATTTTTGAAATCAGAAGCACTTGTTTCAGTGTCGCTTCTACCTCCGATAACTGCAACAATTTCTCCATTGGAATTATTTAGTAACGTGGTTCCCATTTGATAATATTTATTATCTGGTAAATTGCTACCTTCTCCTGCAGATAAAGCATTTGCACTATCTTGTATAGTTACATCAATGGACGTATAAATTGCCATAGGAGTAGTGGCAGGGTCTTTCTTTGTTGTACGTGACACTTCTTGTTGGATTTCATATAATGCATTTTTATATTTATCGTTTCCGGTTGTAGTCGAACCATCTTTCATTTGAAAGGAGAGTTCTGTACTTTTCGCAAGAGCACACTCGCTACTCGTTATAAATCCATGATATTCCATCATATCTAGTGTTTTATTACGACGATTGATAGCACGTGTGTAATAATCTCCACCATTGTATGGGTTGAAGTAATTTGGCGCGTTGATAACTCCTGCAAGGAATGCACTTTCCGATAGATTTAACTGGGATACATCCTTATTAAAATAATATTGAGCACCTTTTTGAATACCACGAGAACTAGATCCAAAGTTAATCTCATTCAAATACTTCGTTAGAATTTCTTCTTTTGTCCAATCTGTTTCCAGTTTCATAGACAAATAAATCTCTTGGATTTTTTGTTCCACTTTTTCAATTGGGTTTAATTCTTTTGTATCACTTAAGGTTCCACTTTTATCTTCTACTTTTGCATTTTGTGTGTTATCAATCAATTGCATCGTTAAAGTAGAACCACCTTGAGCAAAACTACCAGAACGTAAATTTGTCAAAGCAGAGGATATGAAACGAGGTAAGTCAAATCCATTGTGTTTGTAATAACGAGAATCCTCAATGGATAAAAATGCATCAATAACGGATTGCGGTATTTGATTGTAGGTGACATTTTCTCTACTCACTCCACCAAATTCTCCGATTTTAGTAACGCCATCACTTGCATAAACGGGAGATGGTTCTTCATTTTTAATTTTGGCACTTGGATCATCAAATATTACCTTACCAACAATGGTAGATAACATGAAGAATCCAGATACACCAAATAATAATATACCTGCTATCATAACGATTAGAATACGATGAAATATATTCTTTTTAGGTTTTCTTTTTGGATTTGCTGCATTCATTTTCTTGTTTGCCATAATTTCCTCCTTATACTTTATTATACGTTTTTGAGAATCTATTTTTTCTCTTGTTAATCATAATCTAGTTTAAAGAATTTTACAAACGATTTCCATAAGATTAAGAAAATCGTTTGA
>JAVWJF010000108.1:6887-7902 GCA_036639195.1 Longicatena sp. | reverse complement strand
ACTTGTGATTTCCCAATGATAAATATCTTCCCAAAACAATAAGAAGCATTCATCATTTCCATTGTTCAAATAAAAGACAGCGTGTGTATCATAGAAATCGATCAATAACATATCTTTTACAAAGAGTAGGTAGTAACAAAAAATGACGGATATAATAATGCCAACAATAAAGAAGCGTGTACATAGAAGCGCAATTCCAAAGCATAAAAATAAAAGAATAAAGCCGTATGGCTTCGCTTTGATCTGTGCAATCTTATGTCCACTGGTTGGTAAATTCCTGATTTTCAGTATCTTGCTTCTTACATTCACATAGGCACCTTCTTATCTAAAATTATTATATCTAAAAATAATTTATATTCAACAATATCACACAATTCCACTTATTTAGCCTATATATTTTGTTTATTTCCATGTATAATAAACAACATAAGAAAGGCAGTGATACCATGCTTGCATTATTAAAAACTATCAACGATATTGGAAAAGGTACATTCTTTAATTATGGTCTATTAGGCACCATAATCATAATGCTTATCTTTCTTTGTTCTACGTATATATTGATACGTATTTTATCTCGTATCATTAAGACAAAACAATTGGCAAATGAGAAATTTATTCTTCGTCTGGTAAAAATCGTACTTTATACGATTGCTATATATGCTTGTCTATCCTTATTAAAACCTTTTGAATCTGTACTCAGTAAGATATGGGGGAGTGCTGGTATTTTAGCTGTTGTATTTGGTTTAGCGGCTCAAGAAGCATTGGGTAATATGGTCAATGGATTACTAATTTCTACATTCAAGCCATTTCGTATCGGGGATTTGGTAAAAGTAAACAATGGAGAATATGAAGGATATGTCGCAGATATATCGTTGCGAGATACCGTCATTAAAACCTATGAGAATACGCGTATCATTATTCCTAACAGTGTCATGAACAAAGCTGTCTTGGAAAATGTGAGTCGCAGTGGGAATGCGAAAGGTAACTTTCTTATGTTGGAAATTGGTTATGAAAG
>JAVWJF010000108.1:0-6877 GCA_036639195.1 Longicatena sp. | reverse complement strand
CCAAGAACGATAGTAGCAGACTATGAGAGCGAGACACAACCTACCATAGAAGTAGAAACACCACAACAAGTTACTATAGAAACCTTTAAAAGTATCATACAAGAAGAAGTGATGCGACATCCAAATTATCAAGACGCAAGAACTCCAGAGGATATTGCGAACTGCATCCCTCCTGTCATTGTACGTGTCATTGACTTTAATGAATCTGGATTACAGTTACGTACGACGATTTATTCAAAGAATAACGCGGAAGGATTTGCCATGTTATCAGATTTGCGTATCTCCATAAAAAAACGCTTCGATCAAGAAGGCATTAGTTTCCCTTATCCACATCGAACCGTTGTTATGAAATAACAAACAAAAAGGATTCCAAGGAATCCTTTTTCATTTACTTCGTTTTCGTTTTTGATTTGCGAACGCTTTTGTCATGGTTTCC
Organism: Longicatena sp.; assembly: GCA_036639195.1. GTDB lineage: Bacteria > Bacillota_I > Bacilli_A > Erysipelotrichales > Erysipelotrichaceae > JAVWJF01. The sequence goes on along the minus strand of JAVWJF010000108.1, from coordinate 6,441 downwards.
ACTACGACGAGAAGATTTCTCTTTCGCAGGAGCACTTCCACGACTCTTACCATCGTCTTTTGAACGACGACGTTCTCCACCACTGTTGCGATCTCCTCTAGAACGATCTCCTCTTGGACGATCCCCTCTTGGACGATCACCACGATCTCCGCCAGATGATCTACGTTTTGGAGCGCTATCGATTTCAACCATTACTTCTTGTCCACGAATATGGCTTCTTTGCATACCTGTTAAGACAGCATCCACCTTATTTGCTTCAATATCTACTAAGGTAAAGCTAGGACGTACATCAATACGACCGATTGCTTTGCTTGTTAGACTAGTTTCTTCTGCAATTGCAGCTACGATATTACCAGGTTTTACACCGTGTGAGCGACCAATGCTGAATTTTAATGTAACTGCATCGAAGTCAGAAGCGTAACGTTTTGCATTTTCTTCTTCTTCAATATCAATAATTTCATTCTTGTATGCCATAGAAATTAAAGCAGATAAAATATTTTCTACTGCAATTCCTTCCGCAATCAATTCATTCGCAATTTCCATGCTTTCTTCTGTAATACCTTCATTACAAGCCAATTTTACAGACTCTATGTAGGCATTGCGGTTTGCTGCCATCAGTTGTGCTGATGTTGGAAGTGCATGACGAGCGATATTTGTTTTTGTATAACGGATGATATCACGGATTGCATTACGTTGTTTACCACCACTGATTAAAGTAACGGCAACACCTTTTTTACCTGCTCTACCCGTTCTTCCTACACGATGAATATAGTACTCATTGTCTTGAGGAATATCAAAGTTTACAACCAAATCAATATCATCTACATCGATTCCACGAGCCGCAACATCTGTTGCGATTAAGATTTGGAATTTTCCAGAACGGAATTGTTCCATTACTCTTGTACGGAATTCTTGTTTCATATCTCCATGAAGAGATAATGCTTTGATATCGTGATTGTTTAATTCCGTGCTTAATTCATCTACCATTCTCTTTGTATTACAGAAGATCATACAAAGTTCTGGATCATAATGATTTAAAAGAACGCGTAATGCATTGTTCTTCTTTCCACGTGGTGTTTCATAATACACCTGTTCTACAGTATCAATTGTACGCTGTGCAGATTTGATTTCCACCATAACAGGATCATTTTGAAACTGTTTTGTAATTCTTAAGATTGCCTCTGGCCATGTTGCAGAGAACAGAATGGTTTGATGTTGGTTACCTTCTGGCATAGAACTTAAGATTTCTTCGATATCTTCTTTAAATCCCATGTTTAACATTTCATCGGCTTCATCTAGGATTACCATTTTTGTATCCGCAAGTTTTAATGTCTTACGATTTAAATGATCCATGATTCTTCCTGGTGTACCTACAACAATCCCACATCCTCTTTTCAATAATTGGATTTGGCGATCAATTGGTTGTCCTCCATAAATAGGAACGATTTTAACGCCCTCTTTATATTTGGAAAACTTTCTTAATTCGGTTGCTACTTGTGTAACTAATTCTCTTGTTGGACAAATAATCAGAGCATTCGGGTTTTTATTACCCACGCAAACTTTTTCGATTGCCGGGATACCAAATGCCGCTGTCTTACCTGTTCCTGTATTGGAACGACCCAGAACATCTTTGCCATCCATAATACATGGAATGGACTGTGCCTGAATGTCGGTTGCATTTTCATATCCCATCTCCTCAACAGCCTTCATAATCTCGCTGCTGATGTTTAATTCATTAAATTTTGTCATTGCTACCTTCTTTCTATATATATGACAAGTAAAGCTTCATAAATAACTTAGTAAGTTTACCACACGTTCATATCTTCGTCAATTTATTTATTTTTATAAGTAGAAAATGAAAAATATATCAACACATAATAAATAAAGCCCCACAAGAGGACTTTATTTATTAGATCATAGGGATTCATGAGCGTCTATACAGATACAGGGATAGTGTTTATCTATATATTGCCATAGTTATCATAGAAAACTTTCTATACGAAACCTGTCGAAATATTGTTATTTTGCTTCTTTTTCATGAATAAAAGGCTGGATTGCTTTTTGAAAGTCTTCATAAAGAACGAATTGAATACCATCCTCTTCATACGCTACATAATATTTTCCTCGACTATCATAGATGACTTCATATGGGCTTTCTTTCACCAACACACATGTTATATGCACTTTATATCTTGTTTTATTGTTGTTGACCAAATGATCTTCGTATACATAATGTGTATTTATATACAAAGGGTAATCGATCCCATCTATATGTATTTCACCTTTTTCTATATCATCCAAGAAGAAATCCGTTTGCGTTAGTTCCACAAACTTATCCGCAAAGGTTACTTGTGCTTGTTTTAAAACTTCAGATTCTATTAAATTAAGTATTTTCATAAGGACACCTCGTTCCTATATTATAGCATGTAAACTTCTCTATGCATCACACAATTTAACATAAATAATACATTATACTACCGTATACATTTTGTATACTTTGTTCAGCAAGAGAATACTTGCTGGTATGAGAATTCTTAATGTAAGAATTCGTTCATACTTCTTCCCTTTCAATAATTTATAATTAGTTTTACAAAAAAGGCACTTCCCCCCAAGTGCTTTTTTTGTACCTCTTTGTATCACACAAAGTACATTACAACATATAGAAAAACACATAATTTACCATGGTTTCTACAAACTTAAACGACAACATTATTATATACTGTAATCAGCAAGTAGCTAATACTTGCCAAGTATGAATATTCCCCCCAAAAATAAACTCATACTTTCTCCCTTTCAAAATAATAATAATACTTAGAAAAAGGCACTTTCCCCAAGAGTGCCTTTTTCATTGTACATATACACACTATAAGAGGATGAATGTCCTCTTATAGTACTGCGTTTAATTCGCTAGCTAATTGTGGTTTTGGTGTAAAACCTTGTAGCTGTTTTACCGCTTTTCCATCTTTGAAAATAATCATAGTAGGAACAGACATAATACCAAATTGCATAGCCAATGCTTGATCTTGATCAACATCTACTTTCACAATTTCTACTTTTCCAGCAAATTCACTAGATAAATCTTCAAGTACAGGTGCTAACATCTTACAAGGTCCGCACCAAGTCGCAAAAAAATCTACTAAAACAACACCATGTTGGATTGTTTCTTCGAAGTTCTCTTTATTTATAATTTTCATATAAGCTACCTCCATTTACGTTAACAGTATATCACAATGTATGCTACGTATACATGAATATGCTCATAAATCAAAATGTCTTTGTAAAGTTTTCGCAACGCCTTCTTCTTCGTTGCTTTCACACACTTCTTTTGCAATTTCTTTAAGACCGGCAAATGCATTTTTCATAGCGACACCTATCCCTACAAAAGCAATCATTTCCATATCGTTTTCCCCATCTCCAAAAGCCATCATTTCTTCTGCTTTGATACCAAGACGTTCTCCAACGATTTTTAAGCCATGGGCTTTGCTTACACCCAAAGGCATGACTTCAATCCAGCGTGGGGTGGTTAACCCAACCCAATATCGGCCTTTTAAGTCTTTCCTTGCCTGTTCCATAACTTCCGCTATCACATCTTCATGATAAGTTACACTTATTTTGTTCGCGCACTCTTGAATTTCTTCTGGTGTTTGAATATGAAAATGTCTTGGATACCCTTGACGATTATCATACAACAATTCAAATGGCCCAGGTGTCCAAGGAAAGTCATCTGGAAGATTATGAACCTTACGATACTCCGCTTTTTCTTGATAAATAGCTTCGCTCATATAATCGTACATACCATCATCCAAATGTGATAATATTTCTACATTCCACTTCATAAAATAATGGAAGAGTTCATGTATTTGAGGTACTTCCATTTGAGATAATCGTTCACGTTTTCCCTGTTGAACATCATAAATGGCACTCCCGTTGATTTCCACAAGGTAGCCGCCATACCTATCCATTTCTAATTCCAATGCATGTTTCATAAGTCGACTATAACTTCTTCCACTTGCTAGCACCAAACGTATCCCTTTACGCTGTAATGCCATTAAGACTTCTTTTGTCTTTGGCAGGATTTCATTATTTTGCGTTAATAATGTTCCATCCATGTCCATTGCTATTAGTTTTATCATTCTATCACCTGAGCGAATTATATCATTTCCACTCACAAAAGAAAAGATGACGATGTGATATAGTCGTGCTATAATTTTGTCATATGAGGTGATGAAATGAGCAATGAAAAGACAAATGCCATGCGCATTTTAGACAAAGCAAAACTTTCCTATGAGGTATTATCTTATCCACATGGAAAGGATGCAGTCGATGGTATGCAGGTGGCATCCATCCTTCAACAGGATCCTAGTACTGTATTTAAGACCTTGGTAACACTATCGAACACAAAGGAATATCTTGTATTTGTAGTGCCTGTTGCATATGAATTGGATTTAAAGAAGGGCGCAAAAGTCGCTGGTGTAAAACACATTGAAATGATTCATGTGAAAGATATCCAAAAGATAACTGGTTATATACGTGGAGGTTGTTCTCCTATTGGTATGAAAAAAGCATATCGTACCTTTTTTCATGAAAGTTGCCTATCATATTCCCACATTATGTTTAGTGCAGGTAAGATTGGATTACAATTGAAAATGCATCCACAGGATGTCATCACCCTTATCGATGCACATACCAGTGATATTATCCGTTCACTATAAGCAAAAGAAAAGCATTTGAAGAAATCACTCAAATGCTTTTTTAGTTCTCATATGTAAGATATTTATCGAGTGCTTTTACAATTCCTTGATTCTCATTGGTATCTGTTACATCGAAGGCAACACGTTTTAAGCTTTCCATGGCATTTCCCATTGCGATTCCATACTTTACAGTACGTATCATTTCCATATCATTTTCCGCATCTCCAAAAGCCATCATTTCATCCGTTGTAATGCCTAGCTCTTTTCCAATCCTTAACAAAGCACTTGCTTTGCTAACACCCTTTGGCATAACTTCGATCCAAGCAGGTCCTACTTCTAATATATCGTATTCTGCTAAATCTTTACGTATTTGAGACAAATGTTTCTTAAAGAAGGATGCTGTTTGAATCAATACAAACTTATTGATATCTTGTGTAATCTTATATTCTGTATCATGAATGGATAAGAAACGACGTTTTCCTTGATTGAATCCATAATCCATAGGATGTCCTACTAATAAAGAACGTACTTTCTTTAACATCTTCAAACGTGTACTTATGAAATCATAATGATCATATCCACAACAGCTGATACATTCAAAATTATATTTCTTTGCTAGACGATTGATTTTATACGCATCTTGTTCACCAAAGACTTTATCCACAAAGTATTCTTTCTTATGAAAATCATAAATGATTTGTCCATTTACACCTGCTACATAGTTATTCCCAATATGCTCTAACTGTAAAGGTTTGTACACAAACTCAATACCACCCTTATCGCGTCCCGTAGCTATTACAATGACAATTCCACGTTGAGAAGCTTCAATCAAACGCTTCTTTGTTTCTTCATCAATTATTTTCTCTTTTGTTAATAAGGTTCCATCTAAATCCAGCGCTATTAATTTTATACTCATATCCCATCCTCTTTCCACTTCATAATTATAACGGATATAGAAAAAAAGTAAACCAAAATGGTCTACTTCCTTATCTTATAATTTTGCTGCAGCAGCTTCATCCACAATTACTACAACATCTTTATGGTTCTGTAAAACGGATGCTGGACATGCTTCATCAACAGCTCCATTTACCATTGCCGCAACTGCGTCTGCTTTGTTAGCGCCACTTGCCACTAATAAAATTTTGTTTGCTTTCATGATTGTCGCAATACCCATTGTAATCGCATGAGTAGGTACTTTGTTCATATCATCTTCAAAGAAACGTGCATTGTCTTGACGTGTTTTCTCTGTTAATTCTACGATGTGAGTTTCTTCGCTGAATGGAGTTCCTGGTTCGTTAAAACCAATGTGACCATTCCCACCGATTCCTAATACTTGTACATCTACGCTTACATTTTCCATTGCTTTTTCGTATGCTTCACAATCTTCTTTTGTACTTCCAAATGGTACATGAATTTTATCTTCTGGAAGATTAATTCCATGGAATAAATTTTCATGCATGAATGTCCAATATGACTGTTCATGATTACGATCGATTCCTACATATTCATCAAGATTGAAAGACTGACAAGCCGCATAGCTTGTTCCATTTTCTTTATGATCTTTGATCATGTTTTCATAAAGCCCAATAGGACTAGATCCTGTAGCCAACCCAAGAACTGCATCTTTCTTATTTGTAACAACTTCTTTCATTACATTGAATGCTTCTTTGCTTACTTCTTCGTAATTTTTTACTTTGATTACTTTCATTTCAAGTCTCCTCCTGCTATTACACGTACTTATTATACCTCT
>JAVWJF010000107.1:0-7912 GCA_036639195.1 Longicatena sp. | reverse complement strand
CCTTGGTTTGCCGTTACCTCACCAACTAGCTAATGCGACGCAGATCCATCCATGTTCAGAGCTGACGCTCCTTTAATAATGAAGAGATGCCTCTTCATTACCTATCCGGTTTTAGCTACCGTTTCCAGCAGTTATCCCAGGCACATGGGCAGGTTATCTACGTGTTACTCACCCGTTCGCCACTAAGTCTTTTTGAAAGCAAGCTTTCTAAAGACTTCGTTCGACTTGCATGTATTAGGCATGCCGCCAGCGTTCATCCTGAGCCAGGATCAAACTCTCCATTTGATTTAGCTCAGACGTTTTGCCAACGTCTTGTTTTTTTGTTTGTTTATCTGGAATATGATTATGTTCATATCTCATTGAAATCAACGTATTTCCTGTTCAGTTTTCAAAGACCGATTTGTTTTCACTCTCGTTGAGTGCCTGTATATAATACTATACATCCCAAACTGTGTCAACAAATATTCTCACTTTTTTTTAAAACTTTTTCAAAGCTCTATTCTTCCTTAAAATCCTCGTTTATCTTCTTCTATATATTGCAGATATTTATCATACAATTTAGAAATTTCACGATGCTCGAAGGGAGAATTCTGTAAACGTATATCCACCATCAAACGATCTAGTCCACAACGTATTGCTTTTTTTAAATCTTCGCTGTATCCCATCTCTTTCGCATGTGCATCATATTCATCTTCATCTAGTAGTATGGTTTTACCAACAGGTGAAACCTTCACATCCAAATCATAATCGATATTCTTAATAGCTTCCCCATCGTATATTGAAGGAGATGCCAAATTACAATAATAATGAATTCCTGTTTTTCGTATCATACAAATAATGTTATACCACTTGTCAGGATAGAAGAAGCAAATCGCAGGTTCTCTAGTAATCCACTTACGCCCATCAGATTCACTCACGAGTGTTTTGTTTGTTACTGCAACGATTCTCTTCTCATTAACTTCAATGACATAACCAGTTGCCCAAGTGCGATGAAGACTTCCATCATGTTTGTAACTCTGTATGTATACATGATCTCTTTCTTTCAATTCCATGTTCTACCTCCTCACGAGTCAATATTATAGCAAATATTTTTATGAAATCATAGGAATACCTAGGATTTTTATTTCCATACTATAAATGAAAGGAGAGTATAGTCTTTCCCTATGACTATACAACAACAAACTATGCTGACACCTAAAGACGTCTTATATTTATCTGATTTATTAGATCAGACCCTAGTTTTAAACAAACGCATTGCAAATGACATGAACATGTTACAAACAGAAGAAGTAAAAACCTGCTTCAAAAATGTAAACAAGAAATTAAAAGAGCAATACAAAACCATGGTTAAGATTTTAGAAAAGGAGGCAAAATAATGGCAACAAGTTCTCAAAGCTATTCTGAAAAAGATATTTCAACCAATTTATTAGTTACTTTAAAACACATGAAAGCAGAGATGAATACCTTCTCACAAGAAGCAAGTAATGCTGCCCTATATAAGGAAGCGGAAAAATTGTATCAAACAGTATCTCAATTACAACGTGATGTGTTTGAAATGATGTGTGGACAAAGTTGGTACAAAATGACTGCAGATAGTGCAAAAAATATTTCTAAAGCATATACCAAAGCTAGTAACAGTGAAGCAGATTTAGCATAACCCATCTTTAGTTTCACCTACAAAATAAACATTCCCTATAAGTAGCACAAAAAATACGTGCAAATCTTATAGGGTTTTTATATACTTAAAGAAAGGATGTGAACATAATGAGTGAAAAAGAAATATTATACAAAGAACTATATGCACAACTAGAGGCTCTATTATATGAGGAACATGATCAAATAGCGAACATGGCAAATATGTCTGCTCTTTTATATCATGCATTACCTAAGATTAACTGGGTCGGATTTTATCTATTTAAGAATGATGAATTGATACTAGGTCCTTTTCAAGGTAAGGTTGCTTGTATGCATATTCCAATGGGAAAAGGTGTCTGTGGCACAAGTGCATGTAAACAAGAAATTCTTTGTGTAGAGGATGTCCACAAATTCCCAGGTCATATTGCATGTGATAGCGCAAGTCGATCTGAAATTGTAATCCCGATTGTAAAAGAAAACACCTTGTTAGGTGTTCTTGATATTGATTCTCCTGTATTGGCACGTTTTGATGAAATTGATTCTCAATCATTATCCAAACTTGCACAGTTACTAATTCAATCTTTATGAATATGAAAATAGGCAGTTGCTAGGGTTTGTGCTTCTCGAGCGGAAAAGAATCGGCATAGTCCCCCACCAAGATAGGTAGTCTTCACAATGTAGCGATCTTCCATAGCCTCTCCTATATCATCAAAATCTTTCTGATTATATTCCAAATCAAGCATATCTTTCCAGATACGCTTTTTATTTATTTCAATTGGTGCACTTACTATCTTAATTGGTAATTGTTCTCCATGATAACGTGCTAACTGAAACATAACACTTTCCTTATAACTACATCCCAACAATAGTACATATCCATTGAATTCCACAACCTTACCCAATGGTGAATCTTGATTTAATCCAAAATGCAAGGGATGTTTATCACAAATTAGCTTGGCATATTTGCCCCATGCCGCAAAACTATATAGTGGATGATAAGAACGCACAACACCTTCGTTTCTTAAAAATTGTTGAACAAAGGAATCACCATACTTGGATACACTAAGTTTTCGATCAAATGGCAACATATGCTCTCTAATCTTTTCCCAGCTGTCACGATCCACGTTTTTCTTATGACAAGCGGGATCACTCATTTGTGGAGTAAAAGAAGGCACTACAATAGTTCCATCATAGCCTACCGTTTCCATAAGTGCTTCGATAAGCATTTGTTCTCCACCTACCAAGTATCCTAATTTTTGAATATTTGCCTGTAATAAAATAACCATACCTTTTTGAATTCCCATAGATTCCAATATTTCACACACATCTTCTTTTGTATTTACGGAATCCATACGTGTATCTTTTATTTTATCAGGTGAAGTTCTTTCAACCATTTTTTAAAATCCTTCTTCTCTATGAATCCTTCTTTTCGATTTTCAGGCAACAGGCTTCCCTGATAAAAGTAATAGGTCATAGGTAACTGGGTATAATTCCCGATTGTAATTCCTAATTCCGCAAGTGCAGACTTTTCATTATTATCCACATCTTCCAAAGGTACATTTACATAATATATATCAAAATGGGATTCATCTTCTACTTCTTGTATAACCTTTACATATTCCTCACATGCATAACAATTATCAGTTGTTAGATATAACATGAATGTATTCTGTTTTTCATCTTGTAGTTTATCGATGACTTCTTGAGGAGTAAGTTCAATAGGATCTCCTTCTTGATGTCCTATACTACATGCACTCATCATAAAAACGCAAAGCATTATACATATTATCTTCTTCATATAGGCACCTCTTTTCTGTCTTTTTTATTTTATCACAAAAATGAGTGGAACACATTAACTTTTGTAACTTGTCTAAAAAGAATAAAACGGACATTCCTAAGAATATCCGTCCTTTTCACACTGGTGCCGACACGCAGAATTGAACTGCGAGCTGAGCATTACCATTGCTCTGTATTACCATTATACTATGTCGGCGCTTGAGCTATTATATTATAATAAGCTCTACCTGCTTTTTCAACTATAAATTGATTATTTCTGAAGTTTTTTTATTTCTCTTACAACTCTTGCGATTGGTAATCCCATCACATTGTAATAATCCCCATGGATTTCTTTTACTAGCAGTTTCCCTTTTGATTGAATTCCATAGGCTCCGGCTTTATCAAATGGTTCTTGTGTATCTAGGTACCATTCCATCATTTCATGCTCTAGTTCATAAAAAGTCACAAAGGTTTTTTCATGAAACAGCACATTACCATTAGAACTCAAAATCGCAACACCTGTAATAACTTCATGTGTCTTTCCACTTAACAACGCTAGCATTCGATAAGCATCTTCACGATTTTTTGGTTTTCCAAGCATTTGTTCTTTGTAACAAACCATGGTATCCGCACCGATTACAATCGCATCTGGATATTGTTCAAAAACAGCATTCGCTTTCTCAAACGCAATTTGTTCAATTGCTTGTTCTTTTTCTATATCAACACGAAAGATTTCCTCGCTCTGTGCTGTACATATTTTAAAGGGTATTTCGCTATCTTCCATAAGTTCTTTTCTTCTAGGTGAATTACTCGCAAGAAGAATATCTTTATAGTTCATTTTGTAGTTCCTCATGCATACGATTCAAACGTATACGAAGAAATAAATAACTTCCCGCAAAGATTAAAATAAAGGATCCCGCAAACATTCCTACTATACGAAATACTAAACTAGAAAAGAATTGTGATGGAAATAAATTAATCATCAAATCTGTACTAGGATCCAACAGCCATAACTCATTGCGGAACACCAAACGATGAAACAGTGTCCAAAATGCATCGAAATCCACATATGCCCACATCGCAATCATCGCAAACACAACCGCAAATAACGTGGCCGTTTTCATATAGTCAATACTTAATAAAGTAAATGCACCTTTCTTCAATCGTATCAAAAGATAGATAAAAGAAGCACAGAAAACAATCAAACATACGTTTCGTAGAACCATCGCAAATTGATATAGTCCCTTTACATCCACCATATGTGCAGCTTCCTTACTATTGAATGCTTGTACCTTACTTCCTTTTAAAGTAATCTCTGCAGAAATGTCCTCACGTTCATCTCGAAGATAATCTAAAAGTGTGTTCGTGGCTTTGTTTAGGTCAGCTTCGCTCATACCTAATTCCTTCGCCGTTTCTAATGTTTCATATTCTGATTTAAAGAAGTCTCTATTGAAGCAGTTCATATCAATACTTGTTATGAGCAAGATTATGATAAGTGCTATGACAGAAACGTAAGCCGTCACCCCATTCAGCCTGTCAAATATTTCCTGTTTCATAAAATCTCCAACTTTCTATATCGCGCCTTTAAATATCGTACCATAGTTCTTGTGAAAAGAAAATAAAATTTACCCTGAATTTAAAAAAATAACCAATCCAAAGATTGGTTATTCAACCGCAACTAAACGTAAGTTACTAACTCCTCTACATTGTTGAAGTGCATTCATCAATTCATCAATGGAAACACTCATTTCACATAAGTCAAAGGAAATCACAACAGAAGCCCATTCATGAATAGGAATGTTTTGATTGATTGTCAAAATATTCGCATTTACCTTAGACATCGCGTTTAATACTTCTGACAAAATTCCTTTGTCATGATGTAACATTAAGGAAATGACGGCTTTACGAGCGCTCATCCCTTGTGCTGGCAAGAACACATAGTCTTTATATTTATAGTATGTTCCTCTTGAAATACCAACTTTTTTTACCGCTTCACTCACCTGCTTCACTTCTCCATTTTGTAATAGAGAACGTGCCTCGATGACTTTATCAAGAACATCGGGCAAGATGGTGCTATCTACGATATAATACTTTTCCATTTACTGCACCTCACTTTGTACCCCATCATAGGTAGCATGGAGTAAACGAACGGACCATGTTGGAAACATGTTCTCAATCGTTATTTTGATTTGGTTCGCAATTTCTTCTTCATTGCTTAAGGCAATCATGGTAGAACCACTTCCACTAATAAACATCGTAATTGCCCCTGCTTCTTCACATAGCTCTTTTACTTGCGCGTATTGAGGAATCAGTGCCTTACGATAAGGCTCTTGCATTTTATCAACACAAGCTTTTTTTATAATGAGTGGATTTCCAATTTCCAATGCTTTTGCTAAAGCAGCACATCGTCCCATTTGATAGACTGCATCTTGATAGGACATCGTATTGGGAAGCACTTCACGTGCTTTCTTTGTGGACACCTCATAATCAGGAATCATCGTAACCATAATCATATCTTTCTTAATACCATATTTGATCATATTTGGTGTATCTCCTTCCATAAAGGAAACACACAATCCACCAAATATTGCGGGTGCAATGTTATCAGGATGTCCTTCCATACGCGTCGCAATATCAAATATTTCATATTTGTTCATTGGATTTTGAAAGAGCGCATTCGCTCCAGCAATACCTGCTACGATACAAGTGGCAGAACTTCCCATACCTCTAGCAAACGGTACATTGGAATCGATATGAATATGAATTCCTGGAACCGTTTTATTCATGTAACGCAAGCCTTCTAAAAAAGCTTGATAGAATAAATTATCCTCGTTGCAATAGGCTTCCTCACACCCAGTGATTACCACGCCTTCATCCAACAATTCAAATGTTACATATGCAAAATCGTCAAGGGCAATCCCTAAGCAGTCATAACCAACTCCTAGATTCGCACTTGTTGCCGGTACTTTTACCTTAATCATGCAAGCATCTCCTTGGCAACTTCCTCACTGTAGGCACTCATTTCATCTTTATCAATTACATCTTCATGTAAGATTGCTTTTTCTTTTAAAGAACGAAGTGGCTCTGGTATTCCAGCACCTGTTCTCTTTTGTAATTCTTCCATGCATGTAAATTCGTCCAAATCTGTTTTACCAAAAATCGCTTCGAATACAGCAGGTGCAAATTTATAAGGACTTGCTGTAGACAATAAGACACTCTTGCATTGGTTATCGATTTGTTCATAGTCTTTCATTACTTTGTACGCATTGGCAGTATGTGGATCCATTACATAACCACTTTCTTCATAGAATTCTTTCATTGCTTTTGCGCAATCTTCATCATCGCAATATCCACCATAGAAATCTGCTTTCACACTTTCAAAGATATCCTCACGCACTTGATAACGTCCCTTTGTTTCAAGATCCTTCATCAATTCAGCAATATAGTTTGCATCTTTTCCACTCTTGTAATATAACAAACGTTCTAAATTACTAGAAATCAGGATATCCATACTAGGAGAAATAGTTTTATAGAAAGGACGATTACGATCATACACACCATCCTTAAGGAAATCGAATAGTACATTATTAGAGTTGGATGCCACTATGAATTTATTCACAGGAAGCCCCATGCATTTTGCATAGTATCCAGCTAGAACATTTCCATAGTTTCCAGTAGGTACACAGAAGTTAAGTTTATCACCAAACTGGATGTGTCCTTTGCTTACCATTTCCTTATATGCAAAGATATAGTAAACAACCTGTGGAATCAAACGTCCAATATTAATTGAATTAGCGGAAGATAAAGAAATGTTTTCTTCCTTTAAACGTGCTGCCAATGCTTGATCGTTGAAAATCTTCTTCACATTGGATTGCGCATCATCAAAATTACCTTCAATGGCACATACACGTGTATTGTTTCCTGTTTGTGTTGCCATTTGTAAACGTTGAATATTGCTTACGCCATGATTTGGATAGAACACGGTAATCCCAATGTTATCCACATCGCAAAAACCTTCTAAGGCTGCCTTACCAGTATCTCCACTTGTTGCGGTTAAAATCATAACCTTCGCATCTTGTTTTTCTTTCAATGACTTTGACATCAATTGAGGAAGCATTCTAAGCCCCACATCCTTAAAGGCACAAGTAGGTCCATGGAAGAGTTCTAGAATATGTGTATCTTTTGTACTGTGTAGAGGTGTAATGTCCTCATTACGGAATTTACCTGTATACGCATCATGTACACATACGGCAACCTCTTCATCTGTAAAGTCTGGTAATAACGTCTTTAAAACAACCGCAGCCATTTCGTTATAATCCATATGCATCATATCTTCTAAAGGAAGTTTTAAAGTATCCAAATCATCGAACACATATAAGCCTCCATCATCCGCAATCCCTTTTAATACTGCTTCTTTTGGTGTAAGTGCTATCATTTTATTCCTTGTGCTAGTATATATTTTCTTCATTTTAATTTCTCCTTTTTTTCGTCTTGCATTTCT
>JAVWJF010000106.1:0-7919 GCA_036639195.1 Longicatena sp. | reverse complement strand
ACCTACTAATTGAACTTTTTTGCCTAATCTTTCAGTAAGTAGTTTCCAACCTTCCCAGTCTTCTTCTGCCATACCATCTTCAATAGATATAATTGGATATTTGTTAACCCAATCTTCAAAGAAATCTACCATTTCAGCTGCTGTAAGAGTTTTACCTTCATTCTCAAGTATATACTTTCCATCTTTGTAGTATTCAGATGAAGCTGCATCTATTGCAATGAAAATATCTTCTCCTGGTTTGTATCCAGCCTTTGTTATAGCTTCTAATATTATATCAATAGCTTCTGCATTTGATTTTAGATTAGGTGCAAATCCACCTTCATCTCCAACTGCCGTTACTTGACCTTTATCTTTCAATACTTTCTTCAATGCATGGAAAACTTCCGCACCCATTTGAATTGCCTCGCGAATACTTTTTGCCCCAACTGGCATGATCATAAATTCTTGGAAATCTACAGATGAATCCGCATGACTTCCTCCATTTAATACATTCATCATTGGAACTGGTAATGTTTTCGCATGAATCCCACCTAAGTAGCGATACAATGGCATTTCAAAGTATGCCGCAGCCGCGTGTGCTACTGCTAAAGAAATACCTAAAATTGCATTGGCTCCATATTTTGATTTATCTTTGGTACCATCTGCTTCAATCAACGCTTTATCGATACCCGCTTGATCGCATACATCCATACCTAATACAACATCAATTAAAACGTTGTTAACATTTTCAACCGCTTGTAAAACACCTTTTCCACCATATCGAGACTTATCTCCATCTCTTAGTTCTAAGGCTTCACGTTCACCAGTAGAAGCACCACTTGGCACCATAGCGCGTCCCATAATACCGGATGCAGTTTCTACTTCAACTTCTATTGTTGGATTCCCTCTAGAATCCAAAATCTCTCTTGCATGTACATCTGTAATCATTGACATAAATACGTCCTCCTTATATCTTGCTTACGTGCTCAGTATAACACACCCACAAAGGTAGTAAAAGAAATACGCTCAAAGTACATAATTCCACATGTTCATGCGTTATTTGATAAGTTCTCTTAAGTTATCAATCGTATGTGTAGGTTGTATTTGTAAACGTTCAATATCTTCTCTACTGTGCACTCCGCTCGTTACAAAAATAGTTTGTACATCATTGTCTACTCCTAACAAAATATCTGTCTCTAAATTGTCACCCAACAATATACAGTCTTCTTTTTTTAAATCAAAATAAGACAACGCTTCTTCTAATATTGGCGCATATGGTTTTCCAATCCTAGGACTTTCTTTTCCAATCGCATATTCAAACATCGCAACAATAGAACCATTCCCCATATGAAAACCGCCAGGTTGTGCTAACAAACGATCGTTATTTGTTCCAATCAGTTGTGCACCTTGTGTTAAATAATGCAATGCCTTAGAATATTTTTCATAAGTACCTGTTGTATCTAACCCTACAAAAACAAAATCTACATTCTCTTCCGTGATTTGAAACCCACTATCTAGTAATGCTTCTCTTAATCCATCTTGTCCAATATAGTATGCGTTTCTTCCTTCATATCTCGATGCACAATAGCGAGCAGCTGCCATACTAGATGTAAAGAAATGTTCTTCTTTAATTCCTGTGAATCCCATTTTCTCCATATGTTCTACATTTTGACGTTTTGTTCGCTTTGCGTTATTTGTTAAAAATACAAAATGTTCCCCTTTTTCAAGTAATGCATCAATAAATTCTTTTGCCCCTTCGATGATTTCTGTACCCCTGTACATAGTACCATCTAAATCAATTAAATATGTTTTCATAAATGTCCCTACTTTCTTTACCCTTTTATCATAGTAGAAAGGGAACATTTGTCAAGTATCTCTTATCTAGATCTTGTCTTTTTCTTCTTAGGATTTACTAACAACAATCCTATTAAAACGAGTGCTACTGGCCAATAGTTTGCGACTACGTAATTGAAGCTCATAGCGATTTGCTCAATATCAAAATTTGGCTTGATAAGCAAAATCACGCCAGTAATCATAATAATGAGACCCGCTCTTTCTTTCATAACATCACTTCCTGTGTTCATTATAGTATTTGTACTTGCATAATTTTGTCACTTCATGCGAAAAAAAAAAGAATCTTATCTCTAAGATTCTAATTAGAATTCAACTTTTTCTAGTTCAGCATAACTAATTTCTGTTGGTGTTTCACGTCCGAATAGGATTGTAAGTACAACTGCAGTTTGTGTATCATCATGTAATTCTTCTACACTACCTTCTACATTCGCAAATGCACCACTTAAAATACGTACACGATCTCCAACTTCATAATTAATCTGTACTTTACGTTCGCTCATTCCTAAACGACGTAAAATGCTTTCCATTTCTTCATCCGCAACAGGGAATGGTTTTGCACCACCACCAGATGAACCGATAAACCCAGTAACTCCTGGAGTATTACGCACGATATACCATGCTTCATCTGTCATCATCATTTCTACGAATAAATATCCACTGAACAAGTTTGTAGTCTTTTCAACTTCTTTCCCGTTCTTATACTCTATTTCTTTTTCTTCTGCGACAACAATACGAAACAACTTGTCTTGCAAGCCCATTGTTTCAACACGACGCATTAAGTTTTCTTTTACACGATTTTCATGTCCTGCATAGGTATTAACTACATACCATTCTTTTTGAATTTCCTGGTCCATATAATACCTCCTATATTCCGATTACTTTCAAGAATGCTGATGTCACAAACTGACATAAATAGAAGAATACACCAAGAAAGAACACAAACAGGAATACTGTCATACTATCTCTTGCCAAATCTTTTCCCTTAGGCCATTGGATCTTTTTTGTTTCACTAATAATTCCACTGATACTAAACCATTTCATATGTGATCCTCCTTATTTCGTCTCTTTATGGATGGTGTGCTTACCACATTTCTTGCAAAATTTGTTCAATTCAATACGCTGTGTATGCGTTTTTTTGTTTTTTGTTGTTGTATAATTTCGAGAAAGGCATTCTGTGCATGTCAAAATTACTTTATCGCCCATAAAAAAAACACCTCTTTCTTGCCTATTAACTTTATCATAAAGTCATGATTTCGTCAATTCATCATTATTTTCTTTTTTGTTTTCTGATTTTACGTAGTGTGTTATCTACTTTCTTTGTATTGATTTGTAACTGTTGTGATATCTGCACATACGTATACCCTTGCATACGTAAATCAAAAATACGCTTTTCCATAGGCGATAATTTTCTCTTCGCTTTAAGGATACGATCACATACAGTCGCTGGAATTTCGGTTGTTTGAGACTCCATTATATCCAAATATGTATACTGTTCATAAATATCACGAACTTGCATATCCAATGATAACGTGAAACGTTCACACGCACTCTTGTAAGTGAAACGTTCACGATAGTCATCAATCATTGCATTTCGAAATACATCTGCATAATAACAAAAGAAAGCCACATCACAATCCACACGATAATTATCCACAGCTTGTAAGAGTTTTATACGTGCCAATTGCATCAAATCATCGTAACAGATCTTTCGATCCATATTTTTTTTATAACGATTGATGGTAGCCTTTGCGAAACCTTCATACTTTTCAAGTAAAAGGCGCAACGCTATTTCATCATTTGAATGTATTAAATATATGAGTTCATAATCATTCTCATAGTGCATAATATCCTCCCATTATGGGAGTAAGTACTATAACGGATTTCTTTGTGAATGAATTTGATATAAAAGAATCGCACAAGCAACAGAAGCATTTAAGGAAGAAACACTTCCCTCCATTGGTAATCTTACACAAAAGTCACAGTTTTTCTTTACCAAAGAACTGATACCAAAGCCTTCACTACCAACAACTAACACCAAAGGCATATCATAACGTCCCTGACGATAATCCACAGAATTATCAAAATCAGCACCCGCAATCCAAAACCCTTGCTTCTTTAGATATTTTAAAGATTGCGCAAGATTGGTTACCATCGCAACTTTAACTGTATCAATAGCACCCGTAGAAACCTTAGCGACAGTAGGAGTCAACTTCACATTGCGATGTTTTCCGATGATTACACCATCCACTCCAACACAATCACAAGTTCTAAGAATAGCCCCAAGATTATGAGGATCTTCTAAACCATCCAACATAACCAACAAAGGTGTTTTTCCTTTTGGAATATCCGCAAGAATATCTTCTATTTCATATGTTTTATAATCATCTATTTTTGCCGCAATTCCTTGATGATTACTCGCCTGTAATAGTTGATCCATCTTCTTTCGTCCCATTTTTTTCAAAGGAATATTGTGTTTTTTGATTTCTAGTTCAAACTCTGCATCATTCATATGTTCAAACATAACGATTTCATATATCTTCTTATCATCGGATAAGAGTTGTTTCACAACATTTTTACCATATACATACTGTGTCATTGTAATTCTCCTATAGTTTGAATGGCTAACCATAATTCTTGTAGACGCTCTTCCTGTTTCATCAGATAAAGATATCCAAATAAAGACTCTAGTCCTGTTGCCTTACGATAAGTTAATACATCTGCATTTTTAGCTTTGCTTTTGGGATTTGTATTTCTCCCTCTTAAAACAATGGACCATTCTTCTTCTGTGAAAAAGTTTTGATTCTGTAGTGTCTCTAGGAAATAAGCCTGTGCTTTTGCGCTAACCCATCCTTCACTTTTCTTCTGTAGTATTTTAGATTGTTGATACCCCATGGAAAGCAGTTTTTCACGTACAAACAGTGACATGACCGCATCCCCTATGTATGCTAGAGAAGTTCCATTATACTCTCTAACATTCATTAAAGGATTCCTCTTTCAATCAATTGTGCACGATATTCATCTGCATGTTCAAAATCTTTTTCCTTAACTGCAGCTTTCCATTTTTTGTGCAAGTCTTTATCTTCATCGCTCATTTCAAGACGAATATTCTCAATTCCAAGAACATCCAACATCTTTTCTACTGCACATACTTGTGAAGATAGTACTTTAACATCTACTTCACGTTGACGAATGGTTTGATTCAATACTTTCACTGCGTCAAACAATGCCGCAAATGCATTTGGTGTATTCAAATCATCCTGCATAGCTTCTATAAAAGGAGCAAATACATCGTTATCCATGGTTGTACCAATCGTTTCATCTTCAAGAGATAGCTTCACATATGCTTGTTTCAATGATGTTTGTATTTTATTTAACTCTGTACGAGCTGTATCAATACCTTCTTCATTGATATTTAAAGGACTACGATAATGTGTAGATAACATTAGCCAACGAAGAACATTCCCTCCGATTTTCGCAATCATATCTTTTGCCCAAATTACATTTCCTAAGGACTTTGACATCTTTTCTCCATCAATATTAACCATTCCATTATGAATCCAATAATTAGCGATAGGAGTCTTAAAAGCTGCACGTGATTGTGCAATTTCATTTTCATGATGCGGGAATTTTAAATCCATTCCACCACCATGAATATCAATTAAAGGCTCTTTGAATTCTTGATTGATCATAACTACACATTCAGTATGCCAACCAGGACGCCCTACAGACCAAGGAGAATCCCATTTGATACCATCTTCTGTACGTTTCCACAAAGTAAAATCCAAAGGATTTTCTTTTTTACTATTTTCATCAATTCTCGCACCAACAATCAAATCATCAACTTGTTGATTGGATAAATTCCCATATTGTTCAACGCTACCCACACGAAAATAAACATCACCATCTACAGCATATGCATTTCCTTGTTTTACTAACAACGCTATAAAGTCAATGATGGCATCCATAGTTTCTGTAACCTTAGGTGCAGAATCAGGCATCATCGCATGTAAACCTAAACGATCGTCATTGTATGCATTGATAAATTTTTCCGTTATAACTGATTCACTTACTCCACACTCTTTCGCAACTTTGATGATTTTATCATCAACATCGGTGTAGTTTGAAACCATTTTTACGTTGTAACCAATCGCCTGAAAGGTTCTTTTCAGAGTATCGAATACAACGATTGGCCGGGCATTCCCCACATGTGGATAATTATATACGGTTGGTCCACATACATACATCCTTACTTCATTCTCATGAATTGGTTTAAATTCTTCTATTTTTTGTTCCATACTATTAAATATTCTCATGTTCATATCTCCTTTAGAAATAAAAAAAGCAGTTCATAGAGACGCTTATACGCGCGGTTCCACTCTATTTGAAACATGCTTCCACTTTTCTTACGTTAACGCCGTTCATACGTATCTTCTACATTTTCGAAGGATCCCTCAAAGGTGCATTCTTTATACTACACATTTTCTGCTTCCACCATTCAGAAATCGCTATTATGTGTTGATCTATAAATACTATTCCTCATCAAAGGTTTATCGTGTAACAAGTCTTTCCATATATTTCAATAAAAAGCCTTCTATTTCTGTTTCTCTTCTTTTTCCTTTTTTAATTCATTACTTATATCCATAAATTGAGCAAGCAAATCTTCACTTAATCCAGATTCTTTTAAATCATTGATGTATGCAGCATCTAAATCATCCACATCTTTTAATCCGTTTGTTTCTCCAGGAATCAATCTTGTCTTTACTGCCATAGAAATCACCTCTTCTTTATATTTTATGATGAAGTTGCTAAAAAATCAAACAAAAAAGCCGGAATTTATATCCGACTTCTTTATGTAACCATATAGTTCTAGAATTAAGCTAATTCAGAGAAGTATTTGATTGTTCTAACCATCTGGCTAGTGTAAGAGTTTTCGTTATCATACCAAGAAACAACCTGAACTTGAGTGTTTCCATCAGCCATTTCGATAGCCATAGTTTGAGTAGCATCGAATAATGAACCGTATTTGATTCCGATAACATCGCTAGAAACGATTTCATCAGTTGTGTAACCGAATGATTCGTTAGAAGCAGCTTTCATAGCAGCGTTGATTTCGTCAACTGTAACTTTTCCTTTAACAACAGCAACTAAGATTGTAGTTGATCCTGTAGGAGTTGGAACACGTTGAGCAGAACCGATTAATTTTCCTTTTAATTCAGGAATAACTAGACCGATAGCTTTTGCAGCACCAGTAGAGTTAGGAACGATGTTTACAGCTGCAGCACGTGCACGACGTAAGTCACCTTTTCTCTGAGGTCCATCAAGAGTCATCTGATCTCCAGTGTAAGCATGAACAGTTGTCATGATACCACTTTGAACAGCTGCTAAGTCATTCAATGCTTTCGCCATAGGAGCTAAGCAGTTTGTTGTACAAGAAGCAGCAGAGATAACTGTGTCTTCAGCTTTTAATACATCATGGTTTGTGTTGAATACGATAGTTGGAAGGTCGTTTCCTGCAGGAGCAGAAATAACAACTTTACGAGCACCAGCTTCAACGTGAGCGCTAGCTTTTTCTTTTGTTAAGTAGAAACCTGTACATTCTAGTACAACGTCTACCCCTAATTTACCCCAAGGTAAGTTTTTAGCATCAGCTTCTGCATAGATTTTAATTTCTTTTCCATCTACAGTGATTGAATCTTCACTTGCAGTTACTGTATCAGCTAAAGCATAACGTCCCTGTGCTGAATCATATTTTAATAAGTGAGCAAGCATCTTAGGAGAAGTTAAGTCGTTGATTGCAACTACTTCGTATCCTTCAGCTCCGAACATTTGTCTGAATGCAAGACGTCCAATACGTCCGAATCCATTAATAGCAACTTTTACTGTCATAATAATTGTCCTCCTTATTGACTAATTTATTATAAGTTCTTTACTACCAATTGTCAATTGTGAAGAAATTCACGTCAGCCTTTTTTTATCGGGGTATTAAATCGTTCATAACGTGCATAATTTATAGGGATGGGAGTGATTTTTCATGGTAATTGTACCAACGATTATTGAACGAAATGCGAGCGTAGAAAGAGTGTATG
>JAVWJF010000105.1:0-7964 GCA_036639195.1 Longicatena sp. | reverse complement strand
AAAGAAAATCCATTCACTACTTTTCCACAGAAGCAAACAAATGACTCCAATGAGTACATAAAATCCATTCAACTTCAAACCAACTTCTATTGCGGCAGCGCTCTTCCATCGCTTCTTAGAATTTCTTGCGTACAATTTTAGAAGGGATTGCAACAGCTTATCCAACATATCTTTCACATTCCCTAACATACTTTGTAAAGAATTTGAGGCAATCCCACCAAATACTTTATATAAAATTGTCTCTCTGTACAATTTACGTCGCATAAGTTCATCATGAAAGCGAAATAAAACAAATATCATAAACACAAAACAAATACAAACAAACCACCATATTTGATGAAAAGCACGCATCCAAGCACTTGTATTTAAGATACAGAAAAGCAAAAAAATCGGTGTCGTAGTTTTTAATACATTTAAAATTATAATGGAGCCGCCTTGATCCAGATATCCATTAGATACCACAAATGTATAGTACATAAAACTCAACAAATAAATCAATTGTACACACAGTGCATAATGGAATAACATCATACTGAAACTTTGATGAAGTATAAAGTACACAATGAAAGACAACAACATAATGGGGATTTGCATCAACAACAATACAAGTAGTTTCGCAAAGATACGCTTTCCTTGCCCAACTGGATACACCAACAATGTTTTCCAACTTTCTTGGCGTTCTTCTTCAAAGGCAATTTGATACAAAAGAAAGCATGTAAGAAAGACTGGCATAATAGATAACATATAATCGATATCTTTTATATTCACCGCAAACATACTTGTAACTTGCGAAGAGGATTGTCGTGTCATAATAAAATAAGCTATACAAAACAACAAAATAAAGATCCCATACTTCCATTTAGGATTTCTTAGAATACGAAATAATTCATGAGATAGCATGGACTTCACCTTCATTGAAATAAGCATCAATTACCTTTTCATCTTTGGTATCCACCAATGTTTTATGATCTAAAAAAAGTAATCTATCTGCACAAGGTCGTAAGTTATTGATGGTATGTGTTGTGATTAAAAACATCGTTTCTTGTTTCATATCCATGATAAGTCGTATGAAACGATCACTACTCTTGGCATCAATCGCAACAAATGGCTCATCCAAGATAATCAAATCTGCACCACTTAATAAAATCGCCGCAATGCTCGCTTTTTGTTGTTGTCCAGAACTACATTTATCAAAGGTTTGTTTTAGATAATCTATGGAAAAATCTTGCAACACTCTTTTCACAAAAGGATCTTCTAGGTTGAAATCCTTTCCTTGAAAACTACGATAAAAATACCGTAAATTCTCTAGGATTGTTAAATGTGGATAAAAAGGACTAACAAAAGGAAGATATCCTATTTGAATATTGTTACGTTCAAGTATGCCACCATCTTCTTCCAACAAGCCACACACCACATTGATCAAGGTGCTTTTTCCAGCTCCATTCTTTCCAGCTAAAAGAGTACACCCATCACCTTCTTGTAAGGTAAAACTTAACTTTTCAAAGATGAATTCTTCATCGTATGAAAAATATAAATCTTCTACTCTTAGCTCTTTCATTTCTTTATCCTCTTTTGTATGTATTTTTTTACTTTATAGATTTTATCATCAACCAATGCATCTAAGGGGGACTGTGGCATAACATTCAATTTCTTCTTAAAGAAATTGTACGCATAATATATCGCAAATAGAATAAGAAAGATTCCCATTACTTGATTTGTCCAATCATCACCTGAAACATAAAAATAAATTCCAAAGCTAAACCAAAATAGTATGAAAAAAATCGTTAAACCATACCCTTTGTGATTCTTTTCTATGGCTGTAAAAATCTGTTCATTTAAACGAAAATCTTCATTTATGCTTTGATCTATCTCTTGTAAGAGTTCTTGGCGATGTGGATGATCAAAACTTTCATATAGCTTTTGTATGTAATCTTTTTGTATTGTACATTGTGCCATACGTTTATCAATTTCATTAAAATGCTCTTGAAAGATTTGTTCTCTTTGTACATTATGTATTATAGATTCTATCTCTATAATTGAAAAATCCAATTCTCTTAATACCTTTATTTCCCACAGACGCTTCAAATTCAATTCATCATATTCACGATATCCTGAAGAATCTTTTTGTACTTCAATCAATCCCTTATCTTCATAATATTGTAGTGCTTTTTTACTTAACCCTGTTGTTTTTATAACCTCTTGAATTTTCATATGTCACCCTCCATATATAGCTTACTGCGTTCCCCAAGGGAACAGTCAATAGATATTGGAAAGTTTGTTAATTTTCTTCACGAGCTTTTTGAACTTTTAAGTTTTTACCCTTAATGGTTTTCTTTTGTAGTGCCTTTAATACAAGATTTCCCTTACCATGTAAAATATCTACATAAGATTGACTTTCTTGTACTTGAATAATACCGATATCATCCCCACATACTCCAGGAATCTCACAAATAGCACCTACAATATCTCCTGCACGTACTTTCTTCGCTTTCCCACCATTAAGATATAGCTTCATAGTATCCTTACGTAAGTCTTTTCCTTTCTCCTCTTTTTGTACTTCAGGAGTATCCAATGTTTTTAACATTGCGGAAGTAACTTTTATAGCTTCTATCGCTTCTTTATCTTTCATAGTCAATGCATATCCTAGATATTCTTCTAAATCTCGCACACGCTCTTCATCATATTGTGCGATGAAAGAAATGGCAACACCCCTAGCATCTACACGCCCAGTTCTACCAATTCGATGGATATACGTTTCTTTCTTTTCCGGCATATCATAATTAATGATATGTGTCACATTGGCAATATCAATTCCTCGAGAAGCCACATCTGTCGCAACTAAGATACGTATGTTTCCTAATTTAAAATCTTTCATATTTTGTATACGATCTTCTTGTAACATTCCACCATGAAGTTTATCTACACTGATCCCTTTTTCATATAAGGTATCGCATACATCAATAACATGTTCCTGTGTCTTTGCGAATATGATACAAGACTCTGGCTTTTCTGCACATAATAATTTTAATAAAAAATCAGTTTTTTCATGTTCCTTCATATGATATGCATAATGTTCTACATGATCATTTACCTGGTCACTTTGTTCACACGTAATGATCTTTGGTTCTTTCATAAAGCCTGAAGCTAATTCTTGTATTGCGGAAGGCATAGTTGCGGAAAACATACAAATCGTAATATTTCCTGGGAAATATTCAAGGATTTCTTCCACATCGTCAATAAAACCCATATTCAACATTTCATCTGCTTCATCCAAAATAACGTAACGTAATTTTAAAACATTTAAGGTATCTTGTTTCAAGTGGTCCAAAATTCTACCAGGAGTACCTGCCACAATATGTGTTCTCTCTTTCAAATCTTGCGCTTGAAAACGAAAAGGAGACTTCCCATAGATAGCCAATGTCTTCATACGTTTGTACGCACCGATATGGTCAAAGTCTTGTTTGATTTGCATCGCAAGTTCTCTTGTAGGAGTCAAGACGATGGCCTGAGGAGCCCGCTCGTTCCATTCTATTTCTTCTATGATAGGAATCGCAAAAGACGCCGTCTTTCCACTTCCTGTTTTTGATTTCACGATTACATCGTGTCCCGCTAATATTTCTGGTATAACTGCTTCCTGTACGGGAAGAGCTTCCTTATACCCTAGGACTTCTAATGCATCACATATATGTTGATCTAACGAGAATTCTTTAAATTTCATAAGTTCACCTGTATTCTTTCTTACTTATTATAAACTATAAAAAACGAATTAGATATGAAATGTTACAAAAGTGTAACGATATTGTAACCCATTCACAACGACACATCCTTTTGAATAAGATAAACTATAGTTGTAAACAGGAGGGATTATGATGAAAAAAATATTAGAAGTGATAGGAATTGCATTATGTGTAACATTCTTAGGATATTCCGGGAAAGATTTATAATACCTACTCGCATATTATTCGTATTCCATATGCGCCATATATGCAGTTCATTCTCTCTCTAAACTTGAAAGATTTAAAGTTTCGTCGTATAATAAAGACGCAAAAAAAGTGAATCCGATATACAATGTGTGGTTGTTAAACGTAAGTCCAATTGTTTAACAGCTACATTTTTTTATGCATATTGGAAAGGGGTAATTTTATGCCTAAAACTAAATTTGAAGATATTGTTTTCTCACTTCTCATGGCGTTCGCCATGACATACGCTATGGAGCTTTATAATTTGTCATTGAATCATGGAGGGCTTTGTAATGCATTGTTTTTTGAAGTCTTCAACGATGTATGGTTTATGATGTGCATCGTAATTATACTTGAGAAATTAGTGGCTGGAAGAATCGCAAAAAAACTAACAGCGAAACTATTTACACCAACCATTGATAAACCCATCTTTATGACACTTAGTATGCAATGTTTTACAGTTGCTACGATGGCTTCTATGATGTCACTGATTGCGACCTTGCTTTTTAAACACCCTGGAAATGAATTCATTTCCATTTGGCTTCAAACCTTAACATTTAATTTTCCATTTGCTTTCTTTTGGCAAATATTTTTTGCGGGACCTTTTGTAAGATTTCTATTTACTAAATTCTTTCATTCAAGAAACAATATTGCTACCCTAGAAAAGACAAAATAAAGAGATTGTAACTAAATAGACGAATTTGATAATACAAATAATTGCCTATAAGTTACAACCTCTTTTTTGAAATATTAAATTAGCTTTCTACTTTTATTTGTTCCACAAGGATTTCTCGTATACGACGATCTTCTACTTTTGTCACATGTAAAAGCCAACCATCATCTTCTACATCAAAGGTAGTACCATCTTTGGGAATAGAGCGAAGCTTTGAAAAAATATATCCACCAATCGTATCGTAATCATTACTTATAATCAAAGGCATGTTGGTTTCTTCCATCACTTCTTGTATGTCGCAATCACCAACAATTTTCCACTTGGTGTCACTGATTTTCTCAATGGAGTGGTCCTCTTGATGATCGTATTCATCGTATATATTACCAACGATTTCTTCTAATAAATCTTCCATCGTTATAATTCCACTTACTTCTCCAAACTCATCAACCACAACCGCAAAATGCACTTTCTTATGTTGCATGTCTTTAAATAGATCATCTGCCGCAATTGTCTCAGGCACAAAGTATGCAGGACGTAGTAAGGTTTGTAGTTCTTTACGTTCTTCACTGCTAGCGATTAAGTAATCTCTTGTATATAAAACACCCGCGACATCATCTAAATCATCTCCACAAACAGGAAAACGTGATAGCCCATGTTTTCTTATTTTCATCAAGATATCTTCTTCGCTATCATGCAAATCGATATAAATTACATCTGCACTATGTGTCATGATTTCACGAATGGATGTATCATCAAAGGCAAATACGTTTTGTATCCATTCTTTTTCGCTTTCATCAATGGCACCATTCTCGCCACCCAAATTCACCATCATTCGTATCTCTTCTTCGGTTACACTTTCCTCTTCTGCCTCTGTTTTCATATGCAATAATTTAAGTATTAAATTGGTTGAAAACGATAAGAAGACAACAAGTGGATGCATGATGACTGCTACACCACGTACCACACCACAAGAAATCTTCGCAACTTCATATGGTTTTTGCATCGCAATACGCTTAGGCACAAGTTCTCCGAATACCAAGGTAAAATAAGATAATATCAATGTAATAACAATTACCGCAATGGTATCCAGTATACTCAACGATATCGTAGTGAAACCTAATCCATAGTACACCCAGTCCACAAGATAACCAGAAAAGTTATCTGCCGCGAAGGCACTACCAAGGAATCCAGCTAAGGTGATACCTATTTGTATGGTAGATAAAAATCCTGCTGGTTCTTCTGTAAGCTTCAATAAGCGAATTGCCGTTTTCTCTCCTTGTTCAGCTTTCATCTTCAACTTTGTAGGGTTCAATGAAATCACCGCAATCTCTGTTGATGCGAAAAATGCATTTACTAGAATCAAAAATACTTGTAATAGAATCTGTTGGGGAATCGAGTCCAAAAAACATCACTCCTTTTTTATTATGAACTCTTTCATCTTATTGTATGAAAATATAAAAGACTTTTATCACACAAAAAGATTGGATAAAAGTCTCGTTATTTCATATATAAACCGGTTGTTCGTCAACGTATGTGGCGATTATATAACATCCTGAGAGGGATGCTAACTACTCCCTTTTATTACTTGTAATTTTACGATAAGACCTATAGATAGTCAATGAATGAATTGTAAACTTTCTATAAACGAAAGTAACTTTCATATAGAGCGTAATGATTATTTGTCAATTTCATGATTAGGATTATTATGTTTCTCCATAGTATCGGAATAAAAAGAATAACAATTTTTTCCATGACGTTTTGCATCGTATAGTGCTTGATCAGATTTCAACAGAAGTTCTTCGAAACCTGTTCCATCATTTGGATAAACAGAAATCCCCACACTACAAGAAACAGGCAATTGCTGTCCACTTAACGCTTTACAATCAGATAACGAATCACATATTGATTGTACATATCCAAGGATATTGTCCATTGTACTAATAACTGGTAAAAATAATACAAATTCATCGCCACCTAATCGACCTGCAATTCCATCTTTTCCTGATATGCCTCGTAATTTCTGTGCAACATGACATATCACTTGATCACCAATCTGGTGGCCTAGTGTATCATTTACCAATTTAAAATTATCCAAATCGATAAAACATAACACTGCTTCTGCACGATATCGATGTTGAATCGCATTTTTGATCAGTTTTCTAGATTCTTTATTGTTATATAATTGCGTTAATGAATCATGTTTTGCTTCACGTAATGCTTTCGCAAGTTTTCTCTCTTTTTCACCTTCATCTAAATAAATTTGAGTGATGTCGGTTCTAGTGATAACAAACAATCCTGCGCAACGATCATAGTAACTAAATTGTACCCTTGAGCGATGATACTCATTTTGTAAATCGAAAAATCCTGCAGTAAATTCATAAACATCTTGTTTTTCTAATTTCTCTAGTACGTTAGCGAGCATCATATTCTCTGTAACTTCTTCTTCCTCTTCAGGAACCACTTGGCTTTTGTTATATTCTCTTACATCATGCTCGTAATCTGTACCACTTTCTGGTGGTAATAATGAGTTTGGATTCCCGCTAAACATTTTATATGAGCCGCTATGCGCATCGACGAGTACAAAATAATCCAAGTTGTTTAGCACATATAAATCGATAATCTTTTGCATCATATGGTTTTCATTGTCTATTTGTGTAGTTATCAATAGCTCTCTTTTTCCACTATCCATTATCCTTGCGTTAACTTTAACCCAATCATACTTTTGTTCTTTATTAACTACTCTTATTTTAAAGGGAAAGAGTATATTTTCATTTTGGTAAAATGCTTGTGCTTGTTCTAGTGACAAACCATTTAAATAGGTGCGATCTTCTTCATAAATCTCATTTAGGAGCAGTTCTACATATTCTTCCCAAAATAGACTTTTACTCTTTATAGAACTGTTCTGTGTTTTCATTACCTCTATATATCCACTATTTAAATCAACTTTTAATACACTTCTATAATCTTTTATAAGAGTATCTAAAATCAAGTTATTTGAAATTTCTAGTGTTTGCATTTACATACCCCTTTCACGCTCATTCTTTGTCACGCATAAATCTCATATATACTATATCACAAAGTATATCGTGAAAGCGAAAAGGTATCTATATTTTTCTGTTTTTTTTTAATAAACTGATTACTGATAGTTAACCGAATAATTATAAGCGCTTATACATTTCTTTCTCCTCTTATAGGATTACAACTGGTTTAAAAAACTTGAAATAAATTCAAGCTTTTATTACAACTCATTTGTCTGATCTTGCCTTCATAAAGTAGAAACAGTCAACTTTTTGCTAATTGACTCGCTTGATAGAGTTGTATATCAAAAACTG